>JANQOC010000434.1 GCA_028279265.1 Hyphomicrobiales bacterium | reverse complement strand
TATATTTTGGATTCAGAATGCCGTGATGGTGACGTCCTGTGGATGAGTTGCGCTGATCGGGTCTGGAACCAACCGGAACAAATATGGCATCTGAATTTTTAGGAATTATGGCAAAGTCCCATAAACGGCCTTCAATTCAGGCAATTGAGCGGCTGTATATGCTGTTCACATAAGGGCAGAACGTTCGGAGTCAGGATACGACAAGCCGGGTTGATCAGGAGATCCGGGTTAAGAAGAGTATCAGGCGAGCCGGTGTTCAAGCCTGCGATGGTCTAGCGGACCGGTTTGTTATCACCGGGGAACAGCGCATCCGAGGGATCCCATTTTTCCTCACCTACATTTGTCAGGATTTCCGCCTCTTTTTTCTCGGCCACCTGCCTTTTTGGGGCAGGCGTAAAATCTCCGGCCAGATGACGGTTCAAATCCTTGCGAATTTCCTCGATTTTGCGTTTGGAGCAAAACTCGTCATTGGCGGCAATCCGCTGACTGATGGTATTTCGCGTATAGTCGTAGGTTTGCGATATTTTTTGCAAAACGGCGGGGTCAGGCTGCAACCGCGTTTCGTAAGCGATCAGGGATGATTTCAGCTTCTGATCGTTGAAATAAAACTTGCATTTCGAGGCCCGGGCCGATGTCCAGGCAACCTGAATCGCCCGTGCAGTTTGCTGGTCCTGATTTTCCGGAAGCGCATCGGCGGCTTTTTTCTTGGCCTCGCCGCCGAGCCCCGGAAGTGTCGGCAATTTCGGCAGGTTAGCGTTCGTGCAGGCGACTATTCCCAAGCCGAGCAGACACGAAATCAGCACCGATGCTGATTTGCTTAGCTGTGATTTCTTATGGCGTTGCACGAGCTTCTCCCGAGACAAATCTGTAAAAACAAGTCAGCCGAAACTTGGAGCGCGATCTTCTGACGATTTCGACAAAAACGTCAAGAAAATAAAGAGAATCAGTACTTAAATCGCCTCAAACCCTGTCTTACATAAGTTCTTTTATGGCGCAATCTAGACCGGATAATGTCAGTGGATAAATTCGATTATTTATGAGTTTTCGTATCATTTGAATGGAGGGGGTGAGTTCCCAGTATTTTTCCGGCACCGGACTGAGCCAAACGCTCTTATCGTAGACATCGAAAATTCGTTGCAACCAGAGCAGGCCGGGTTCTTCATTGATATGCTCGATTGCCCCGCCCGCGACGGTCAGTTCATAGGGGCTCATGGCGGCATCGCCGACAAAAATGACTTTGTAATCCGAACCGTAAGTGCGCAGGACTTCCCAGGTGGAGATTTTTTCGTTCCAGCGCCGCTGGTTGTCGCGCCAGACAAATTCATAGGGACAGTTGTGAAAATAGTAATATTCCAGGTACTTGAACTCGCTGCGGGCAGCTGAGAAGAGTTCTTCGGCGGCCTTCACGTGCCAATCCATACTGCCGCCGACATCGAAAAACATGAGCACTTTGATGGTGTTCCGGCGTTCCGGTTGCAAAATGACATCGAGATAGCCCCGGTGCGCGGTGGAGCGAATGGTATTGTCGAGATCAAGCTCTTCCTCGATACCTTCCCGGGTCAGTTTCCGAAGTCGTCTCAGGGCAATCTTGATGTTGCGGGTTCCGATCTCCACTGAGTCGTCCAGGTTCTTGTAAAGGCGCTTGTCCCAGACCTTGATGGCCCGATTGTTTCTGTTTTCTTCCTGCCCCATGCGAATGCCGGCGGGATTATAGCCATAGGCGCCAAAAGGCGATGTGCCGGCGGTACCGATCCATTTTGATCCCCCCTGATGGCGCTTCTCTTGTTCTTCAAGGCGCTTTTTGAGGGTTTCCATGATCTTGTCCCACCCCCCCAGGGCTTCTATTTCCGCCTTTTCCTCATCTGTTAGGAATTTCTCGGTCAGGCGACGGAGCCAGTCTTCCGGCAAGGTCTCGATGGGAATTTCCGCTTCCGAGTCCAGTCCCTTGAATACCTCGGAAAAAACACGGTCGAACTTGTCAAAATGACGTTCATCTTTGATAAGGCTCGAACGCGACAGGTAGTAGAAATTCTCCATTTGCTTGAGGGCCAGGTCCCCCTCGAGAGCGCTCATCAGCGTGAGATATTCATTCAGGGAAACCGGAAGGTTTGCATTTTTCAGTTCATAGAAAAAGTTGACAAACATGGGATCCGTTCACGGGTCAGCGGCGGGTTTCGCCATTTCAGCGAGCGCCCGGAAATTTCCTTGTTACACTCAGGAGTAACATCTAGGTGTAACGTAGAGAAGTTTAACCAAGGGGGTCAAGGGTGTCCGCCGGCTTGTTTCCGGGTTCGAAGCCGTTCAAGACGACGAACGGGTGAAGGCGCTGATAAACTCCCGCAGTTTGGGTTTTTTCGCTTCGATAAAGGGCAGGGGCCGGCAAATGTCTATGGCCGCGATGCCGATGCGCGTGGTCATCGCCGCATTAAATATACCCTCACCGAGACGCGCGGAAAGCTTGGCGGTCAGCTTCGTGCTGATGAACTGCTGTACGATATCACTGGTGAACGCCAGTCCGCCGGTAAAGGCCAGGTGGGCAAGGACCATGCGGGCGAGGCGAAAGAGTCCCACGGTGCCCGGACGCCCGCCATAATTAACGGCGAGGCGGCGGAGCATGCGTAAATTCTCAAACGCCACAAACAGAACGTCGAAAACCGCGGCGGGACTGACGGCGGTGACCACGGAAATTCGCCGCGCCGAATGGGTAATGATCTGGCGGGCTTGCTTGTCCAGAGCCAGAAGCAGTTCACGTTCCGCGAGAATGAGCTGTTCCCGGGGGGCATGGATATCGCGGAGATGAAGTCTGAGATTTTGTTTGCCGCGGCGCATCTCCTGACGATCCATGACGTTCATGAGCTGTCGCAGGACTTGTCCCACCTGTTTCTCGTCATTCTCGAGAAGGCAGTGTTCGGCGGATTGTCTCAATAGGTGGAGGCGCCTCAGTCGAAAAAGTCCAAAAACCTCCTTCAATATCAGCATGAACAGGGAGAGAAGACCGAGGGCAATAAGGGCCAGGGCCGTCCAGCCGATGATGTCGTTGCGAGCTAGGGGAGAAGCGATCGTCGCCTCGATCCACAGACCTGCGAACAGTCCAACCAGACCCGTCAATGAAATCAACAGATATTTGGCCCAGCGAATGCCGCGTTCGGCGCGTCGATTCAGAGCCTGTTCGCTAGGGATTGCGACCTCCTCGCCTTTCGAAAATTCGGGATCGGACACCAAGTCTGTTTCTTCGCCAAAGCCATCATCGTCGGCGATGGCAATATCGTCGGGATCCAGGGCGCTGGGGGGGCGTGTCTTAATGTCCGCCGGGTTTCGGGTCACGTCAGATAATCTCCGATAAGAAAGTTCATCACCTGATCCATACGCACATGGGGCAGTGTCGCCGTCGAATCCGTTTGGGTCGTTTCCGTGCGCAGCGGCTGAAACTGGACGAAGCGCAGGGCGTCAGTACCTCCCGGGAGCGCGCGCGGATCATTGAAATCTTCTTGCGTCGAGAAACGCGGAATATCGCCGGGGAAAATTGCGACCTCTTTTGCGCCATCGAATACCTGATCGCCAATCCGTTGACCTTGCAGGGGTACTCCGATGACGCAGGGACGGGGTTCGCGATCTTTGGAGAGACCCTCCCGGGTCGCCCTAAACGAAGACAGTGTAACGGTCTTCAATGCCGTCCCCAGCCCTTCGGCCCGCTTGGCTGATTGCGCTACAAGCGTTGCCAGAACGTTTTCAAGTTCCTTGTGCTGGGAACTGTGCAGGTGGTCGACTTTGGTCGCTGCAAACAGAATGCGATCTATGCGCCGTCGCCAGATGGAGGTCAGCCAGGAATTGTACCCCGGCCGGAAGCAGTTGAGGATGCGGGTTAGATTGTCTTCCAGTTGCATGAGAACTTCACGGCCACCGTTAAGACCCTGCATGGCATCGACAAGCACGATCTGGCGGTCGAGCCGGGTAAAGTGATTACGGAAAAAGGGTTTCACAAGATGTGTCTTGTAGGATTCAAAGCGCCGGGTCATCATCGCTTCGAGAGACTGCGGCCGCACGGGATCCTGGTCGGAAATTTCGAGGGGACAAAAAGTCAGGGCCGGAGAGCCGTCATAGTCTCCCGGGAACAGGAAACGGCCGGGTGAAATGGCGGACCAGGCTATTTCATGGTGCTGGCAGTTGCGCAGATAGTCTTTGAAGAGCGCGCTCGCTTTCATTGCCAACTGCTCGTCTTCCGCGTCCTGGGGATTGCAGTTCTTGGTGAAGGAGAGCCATTCGCTGGCGATTGTGCCATCGTCGAGCCGCCGGGCATCGGCAATGGTTTTTTGTGACCACTCCCGGTAGTTAAGATTAAGAAGAGGCAGGTCAAGTAACCATTCCCCGGGGTAATCCAAAATTTCAAGGGAAAGTTTTTTCCGATTGAGCGCGCGTTTCAATAGCCGGGTCGGCTGGTATTCGATCGTCAATCTCAGCTGGCTGATATTGCGCGTGCTCTCCGGCCACCTGGGGTTATCGGCGAAAAGATCATCGCGATGCGTTTCGTATTCGAAACGGGGAATCGCGTCATCCGACTGGGGTTCGAGATACACTTTGAGAATTCGCCCTTCGGACCAGGGCTGGAAAAATGGGAGCCGCCCACCATCGATCAGATTGTTAACAAGGGATGTGAGAAAAACTGTTTTGCCGGCGCGCGCCAAACCGGTGACCCCAATTCTGAGGGTTGGTCGAACGAGATCGCTGGCGCGGGAGCCGACGGTGCGAAATCCATCGCCGGTGTATTCGGTTAGTTCGGAAAGTTTCAGATCCATGATTCTCCTTCGCCCTAATATAAGGGCAGAAGGACAGTTCTGCTATGAGGGATGAAAATTATTAGGGATAGAAGTTGAGAACAGGGATAATATCATCAACCCGGTAATTTAAAATCGTCAGGTAAGCGCACGTAACGTCAAATTCGTCAGGCGAGGATCGGTGTCGAGATCAGCACAAGCACTAGAATTGCGGTTACGGTCATAACGGTGATGATCTTGTCAAACATGAATTTACTGGCCTCCTTGGAAATTAGAATTTCCCAACGCGACACGAGGGAGCGTCAACTCTTTCGCGACAGTGATGGACAAAACCTCCGGTATCTCTGAAAATTTCGGGGATTAAACAGGACACCTGGTTTACAAACAGTTGACGCGGTGAATTAAAAATTTCAGGTCAACATGACGGCTGTCGCGGCATATCCAAAGAATGCCAGTCTCATAAAGACACCTTGAATTAGTCTTTTTCGATTGAGTCTGTGAATGTTCATGAAATTGCTCCCACCCTGTTTTGCAAGCTTGATTGCCTACGATTCCGACTCTATTCGGTGTGAGCTGAATGCGTTTTGAAACCTTCGTTCATCTCCGGTTCATGTTTGAATTAACCAATAATTTCAGGATGATCGTTGTCGGCACAGATGAACCCGGCGATTGTTTAAACTCGGTTGAGCTCTGCTTGAATCCGGTCCCGCAGGATCGCTCAGTTTCGCTGGCGCCGGGCCATGAAGGCGAGCTTTTCGAAGAGTTGCACATCCTGCTCGTTTTTGAGGAGCGCGCCATACAGCGGCGGGATGGTTTTGTTGGGATCTTTTTCTTTGAGTGTTTCCGGTCCAATATCTTCATTGAGCAATAGTTTGATCCAGTCCAGAAGTTCGGATGTGGAAGGTTTCTTTTTCAGACCCGGAACATCCCGCACATCATAAAATACCGAAAGTGCCTCGCGAATGAGCATCGACTTCAGATCGGGAAAATGCACATCGATTATTTCCCGCATGGTTTCCGGGTCGGGAAAGGTGATGTAATGAAAAAAGCAGCGGCGCAAAAAGGCGTCGGGCAGTTCCTTTTCATTGTTCGATGTTATAATGACCACCGGCCGGTGTTTGGCGCGGATGGTCTCGCCGGTTTCGTAAACATAAAATTCCATCCGGTCGAGCTCCTGCAACAAATCGTTGGGGAATTCGATATCGGCTTTGTCGATCTCATCAATGAGCAGAACAGGACGCTCTGAGTTTTCGAAGGCTTCCCAGAGTTTTCCGCGTTTAATGTAGTTGCCAATATCCTTCACTCGCTCGTCACCCAGTTGCGAATCTCGAAGGCGGCTTACCGCATCATATTCATACAATCCCTGCTGAGCCCGGGTTGTTGATTTGATGTGCCACTCGATCATCGGCATGTTCAGGGATTGGGCGATTTCCTGGGCCAGAACGGTTTTGCCGGTCCCGGGTTCTCCTTTGACCAGCAATGGGCGTTCCAGAGTTATTGCGGCGTTGACGGCGATCTGCAGATCTTCCGTGGCAATATAAGTTGCCGTACCCTTGAATTGCATAAGAATTTTCCCGGAATTTGTGATGACGCTCAGCGTGGTGAGGGGTCATAGAATAGTCCGAACCTG
>JANQOC010000412.1 GCA_028279265.1 Hyphomicrobiales bacterium | reverse complement strand
GGACTGGCCGTCGGAACGTGCTGCGGCCGTTAACAAGAAAAAAGGAATCGACATGGCAAAAGCCATGCGCGCCTTCATTAAATACAATGAAGAAGCCGGGCACAAATTCCCGATCGATTACGTCATCAAATAAATCAAGACATTTATACTTGGCCAAAAACAAGAGCCAAATTCAAAGGGTCACGATAGTGGCCCTTTTTTTGATGCGCAAGGCGAACGGATATCCGTGATGCAAACGCAATCCTTGGGTGCAATTGTGGATAAACGGCTCTTTTTGGGGAAAACAAATTTTGATCTTGCCCTCATTAAAAAATTACAACAAACTGCTTTCAGGTCGATCGGTGGAAGGGAGCTTCGGCTTCTGAAAATCGGAAGGCCACAGGGAGGCGAGATGGTGTTAGCTCACAATCTCGTCTTGCTTGTTTTTACTCCCCTGTTTAAAATCCTTCCCAAATTCGCACCCGAGATATTTGCTCTGTCCGTTATTTTCCTTGGGAACCGGTGAGCCGTAAAAAATGCTCATGGGTCGCGGCATAAGCCGTGAGCCCTTCACTGTAATTGGCTATACCCGAGTAAAAAGACTGCAGGGACTTGGTGTTGCCCTTGGCAATCCACCAGAGATACGCGCCGCCCTCCGCCTGGCAGGTCTCGGCAACAGCGCTGATGAGTTTGGTTCCAATTCCGGATTTGCGAACATCTGGGGATACAAACAAATCTGAAATATACCGCCCTTTGGCACCCTCCATGGTTTCAAAACTCACATGGTGAAGAACATACCCCACCACTTGAGAATTCAGTTCAGCAACCAGCACATCGAGTCCGCTTTTGGGATCAAGAAAATTTTCTTTTACCCGTTCCGCTGTCATGGGGTTTTCCGCACCACCCATGGCTTTGCTGAAGGCGCTGGTCAGATTCAGGAGTGCCGGGATATCATTTTCTTTGGCTGATCGAATTAAAACGTTCTCTGACATTCATCTCTTCCCAACAAACACTATCCTCATGAACAAGCCGGTGGGCCGGTTCAGGTGTCATAGATGTGAGCCGGCAGACAATTTTCAACCCCCGCTCCGGCTACCGCACTTAAATTGACTAAGGCCTACGCCGGAATTGAACAGCAAGGATAGAGGCTGTTGCAAAATATGAGCGACGAGAACCGAATGTAGATTGTCAGAATGAATATTGATCTAGAAGACGGAAACCGACTTGCGACCGCAAGGGTCGAATACCGTGAGATAAAAATGTTTTGAAGAGAGAAATTTACAGAAGGAAATCTACAGCAGGAAATATGGGGCTCAAAAACAAGAAAGACGAGATTGTGAGCTAACACCATCTCGCCTCCCTGTGGCCTTCCAATTTTCAGAAGCCGAAGCTCCCTTCCACCGAACGACCTGAATACATTCTGGTGGAATTGTTTTGAGGGAGCAAGGCCAAATGTTTTTATCCCCGGAAAACAGACCTTATCCACAGCTGCGCATAAAATTCGGCAGCTGAATGTTTTCCTGCAAATCTTTATCGCCAACCAACAGCTTCATTTATTGAGACACTGCATCTCAACCAATAGAAATATCTAGCAGGATGGCGCGAGAATTGAATTGTCGTGGAATTTTAATGCACTGCAAAAGGCCCTTGCAACGCAACATCTCGAATTTTGTCCGGTCCGGAACCTTGTTCATATTGTCATCGTCGAAAATAAATTCTACAATCTATTTTTTATGCCCCCCAGCATATTATTCCTCTGCGAATAATCGGGCATAGGGTGCCTCAGAGGACATGGTGGTTCGCCCGCTCCGAGGCACCTCTACAAATCTCCAACCTTTTCATTCCCCGTTCCGCGTCGAACAATTCCCTGAGACAGTTGGGGTATCCCGGTCACCTGCCGGTTAACGATATTTGCATTTCCTAAAAGGTCGCAAGTTGCACCGATGCTACGATTTCCCCTCTCTTCAATGGAGAGAGGAATGACTTCATCTCAGGAAAGAGATCGCATCGCCGAAAAACCCGATCAACCCTCCGGCGATCATCTGCGCATTGAAACCCGGGACGATGGCCAGGGAAGCAAGGTTTATTTTTGCCGCGATCCCGCCGGTCGTTTGTGGAGTTTCGGCCCCAATCATGCCCGGCCCCGCTTACTTCGACGCAACCAGACAAATCCCTTTGACAGCAATTATCCGGCGCGAAATTTTGTCATTGCCGCTCTGATGGTTTCGTTTCTTGGAGGCTGGGCCATGGTCGCCCACCACTATCCCGGGACCATTTCCCAAGCTGTCGGACAACTCCAAAATCGGTTGCCGGGGAACAATCCGGTTCACTCGCAGGAATGGCAATCAGACAGTTCCTCAAGAGGAACAACCAGCTCTGCTCTCGCCCATCAAATCCGTCCGAATTCAAGAAATGCTAATTCGGGACAGGCTCGAGCCGACGCTCTCAATCAGCGCATCAATCGGCTTGAATCAGAATTAAGACAGGCCCTCAAAGATCTGGAAGCTGCAAAATTACGCACGCAGGATTATCAGCAACGGCAACAGAAGGCCTTGGACTCCAGTGAACGGGCACAGCAAGCGGTCCGCCGGATGCAGAAGGAGCTGGAACTTGAGCGGGTCCGCAACACGACCAACAGACAGTTCATCTCTGATCTTCTCAAAACGCTCGAAACGGTGCGCCGTCAATCAGAATAATCTCGTCGATTTATTTTTACAGCATTGAGGTATTTATGAAATTTCGCGGAAAAGAAATTATTGACGTCCATAAACCGGATTACCGGTTCGCACTCGAACTGGAAGACGGGAGTGTCGAATTAATCGGTCCGAATGATCTCCCCCTCGACAGCTACAAATGGCTCTTTGTCCAGTTGAAGAAATCGCACAACAAGAAGCCCGGCATTCCCTCAGGGTCGACGCCGTAGAACATTCCTGACCTTGATTCTGCCTCTGAATTTCTCGGAACAGATCAATTGGCCCCACGCAACCGGAACGGATCCGTTAAACGAACTGATCCCCCATCGGGCATGGTCTCAAGCCGCTGATGCAATTTTGGACTGCTGCTCCAGCAGGTCTCCGAGATAACGGGCAATGGCTTTCATGCCCTGCCGCCCATCTTTCTCTTCAGCTTCCGGATTATAGTTGGTGTTCGTGTTCACATCATAGGTATAAGACCTGCCGGATTGATCGGTGATGAACTCGATGCCGGCGATGCCGATATCATTGGCCTGCAAAAAAGCCTCCCACTTGGGAATCAGGACATGGTCGAAATCTGAGAGGATCTCGAACATATCGGTGGTGGCAACGGTTGGGCAATAGTCGTCAAGGCTCTCCACAGCGCAGGCCTCGGCCGGGCAGAGCTCAAATCCCCCGGAGGTATCCACACGTACCGCGTAAAGAAACTTGCCACCGACAAATTCAACCCGGGTGATAAAAGGACGGGGAGCCTCAATATATTGCTGCACTAAGGTCAGACCATCCACCGAAGGCTCAAATTCGTCGCTTGCAAGATGATCGCGAAGCGCCGCTTCTGAATGAAGCAGTTTCACACCAAGACCCTTACCAGCCCGGTTGTGTTTCAAGATAACAGGAAACCCGATTTTGCGAGCACTCTCAGCAATATCTTCCTTACCGATGACGGCAATCGTTTTCGGCGTTTCAATTCCGAATTGGGCGAGGGCCTGGTATTGCTCAACCTTGGATAGTTCAAGCTGGAGCGCACGGGGTCCGTTGACGACAATCCGGTCATGGCGCTTGAGCCAGGCAAGGACCGATGCCGTGAACTCCGGGGCGTATCGATGACCGCGCGTGTGGGAAGAGGCACTCATGCGATTGTAAAACACGCCTTCCGGTGGTTGCTCGGTCAAATCAAGGGAACCCTGATGCAGGAACCATTCACGCGCCGGAATCCCCATGGCTTCGAACTGTTTCTGCAGTGGCTCGACCCAGGCTTCATTCTCATGAATGATAAACACGCGAGGCGTTTGTTCAGAATTTGCATAAGTTACGGACATCGGTCCAACCCTTGTTTCATCGCCATGTGAGCGGGAGAAGATATTAGAATTTTCTACTACTATACATCATATGATAGATTCAGTTACTCAAAACTTGGAATATTTATAAAAATAATAGATTATTGTTCCAAATAATGGAAAGTCGGAAATAGATGCTC
>JANQOC010000409.1 GCA_028279265.1 Hyphomicrobiales bacterium | reverse complement strand
CTATGTCAGCTACCTGGAGGGATGCACAGCGCCAATGCGGGATGAGAACCAGCTGCATGCCGCCGTGGTCGAACTCGTGGCACTGGATGATGCGGAAATTAAATATTCCACAGTTCAGAACTGGTACCCCGGCGACAAGGAAGGCAAGGGCGGGGTCTACAATTTTGTCACAAAGCGCGGCGACTGCCGTGGCGCAAATTCCAAGATTTCGTGGACACAGGTTGAAACGGGTTCGGCGATTACCTGGAAATATCCGAGTTGTGTCCTGAGAGGCGACAACTCCATCGGAGAATTTTATTCCATCGCCATCTCCAACGGCTTTCAGCAGGTCGATAGCGGTACAAAAATGATCCATCTCGGCAAAAACACCTCGTCGCGGATCATTTCCAAAGGCATTTCCGCTGGCAAGTCATCGAATACTTATCGCGGGCTGGTTTCAGCCCACCGCAAAGCGACAGGAGCCCGGAATTTCACCCAGTGTGATTCCCTCCTGATCGGAAACGAATGCGGCGCTCACACCATTCCCTATATCGAGTCGAAAAACGCGTCCGCTATGTTCGAACACGAAGCAACGACTTCAAAAATCTCGGATGACCAGCTGTTTTACTGTCTCTCCCGGGGACTGAACGAGGAAGAAGCCGTGACGTTGATCGTGAACGGTTTCGTGCGCGACGTTATCCAGCAACTGCCCATGGAATTCATGGCCGAGACCCAGAAATTGATCGGCATCTCTCTTGAGGGAAGTGTCGGGTAAGGAACAACGGGCATTGCACGGCCATCGTGTGAAGCCATCGTTTAAAAAAGGTTTGTTATGCTTGAAATTAAGGACTTGAAGGTCGATGTCGAGGGAGAGCCCATACTTCGCGGGCTTAACTTGACAATTCCCAAAGGTGAGGTCCACGCCATCATGGGGCCGAACGGTTCCGGTAAGTCAACATTATCTTATGTCCTGGCGGGAAAAGACGACTACGACATCAAAAGCGGCTCCATTGTCTGGGAAGGCATTGACCTCATGGAACTCGAGCCCGATGAGCGGGCGGTTGCGGGCGTGTTTTTAGCTTTCCAATATCCCATTGAGATCCCCGGGGTTGGGACCATGACATTTTTGCGCACGGCACTGAACGCCTTGCGCCGGGCCCGGGATCAGGAAGAACTTACGACGCCGGAATTCATGAAGCTGGTACGGCAAAAAGCGGAAGAGCTCAATGTTTCACAGGATATGCTCAAACGATCCCTGAATGTCGGTTTTTCCGGGGGCGAGAAGAAGCGCATGGAAATCTTGCAGATGGCGCTCCTGGAACCGAAGTTCTGCATTCTTGATGAAACGGACTCAGGTCTCGACATTGACGCCTTGCGTATTGTGGCCGATGGCGTCAACGCCCTCAGGAGCCCGGAAAGGGCATCCCTGGTCATTACCCACTACCAGCGGCTCCTGAACTATATTGTTCCGGATCAGGTACACGTACTCTCACGGGGGCGCATTGTGCGCTCAGGCGGTAAGGAACTGGCCCTTGAGCTGGAGAAATCCGGCTATGGCGATCTCGGCGATCAGGCAGCGTAATGCGGGCAGAAACATGACTATGGTCGAACTCTCAAAGACGAAAGCCGAACAGGCTTTTGTCGATTATTACAGCCAAAAGGCGAACGCGCTTCCTGGCAATTCGGATATCGCCAGCCTCAGAGATGCGGCAGGGGCATTGTTCAGCGAAAAGGGTCTACCCCACAGGCGGGTTGAAGAATGGAAGTATACGGATCTCAGAAATCTGGTCGAGGAAGCCTACCCGCAACAGGATGGACGGGGACATACGAGCAGCGGCGATATCGAAAAGGCCCTCAAAGCCGCAGCACCTGTAGAAGGGCATCGGGTTGTATTCGTCGACGGGCAGTACGCCGAACAATATTCGGATAATTTGGAGCCGACGGATACGCTAGCCATTCGACCGGTCCGACAACTCCTGGAACAATCGGAAAAGGAATTTGTTACGGAGTTCTCAAAGACCGTGCCGGATCATCCGGATGATATCGTATTTGCCCTGAATACCATGTTTGTCGAAGACGGCGTGCATGTGCATGTGCGTAAGA
>JANQOC010000382.1 GCA_028279265.1 Hyphomicrobiales bacterium | reverse complement strand
TTGTCTTCGAAATTCGTTTCCTGATCCGTGCGGATGACAACGACGTTCAACTCGTCGTCATATTCTATGTCAGTTATTTGGTCGTTCTCATTCAGCATGTTCTGATTCAGGAGAAAGCCGACGCCAAGCAAGTCGGGATAATCGCCGATAGTCATCATCGTGACGATCTCCTGGGAATTGAGGAACAATGTCAGGGGTTTTTCGGTGATAACGGAAGTGGAAATGGGCTGGCCATTATGATCCGTTCCATCGACATCGACCGACAATTGTCCATTCTCGGGATCAGGACGAACAGTGAACTCATCCACAATGATTTCCTTTCGAAGATATCCCGCCATCCAGCTGGCTGGCCCGGGGCGTCTGCCAATATTAGTGCCGCTCAGCCAATCGATCAATGACGCCTTTGGTCAAATATGCCTGGTCTGGTTCCAGGGTTAATAATTGCGGGCCAGAAGGCAGATCGCCAAAAATTTATGGAATTGAATTAACGGGGAATAAGCATTAAATAATTCTTTCGGATTGTCGTGCGAGAACCGCTGAAAACCGTACATGTCCCGATCCGAGAACCTGCAGTGAGAAAGAAATTTTCAACTCGGAAAGCAATGACGAATGTCAATTACAAAAGATGAGATACTATCAGCACTGAAACGCGTCAAAGGGCCGGACCTGGAAGACAACATTGTTGATCTGGGATTGCTTTCAGATATTTTTATTCAGCAGGGTAAGGTCTATTTTTCGATCACCGTCGATCCGTCGCGCGCCGAAGAGCTTGATGCACTGAGACAGGCAGCGGAGAAAGTCGTTCAGGAACTCGATGGTGTTGATTCCTGCACGGTGTCCCTGACCGCGGATGTCGAGCCTGGCAGTGCAAAAGCGAGCAATGGGGGCGGGGCTGACCGTACCCGGTCTGGACCGCGACAGATTTCACGCCCTGGCGGGACTAATGAAGATCGTGCTGCCGCACCGCAGCCATCGGGTCCTGAAAATCAGAAAGTCGGGGTACCCGGTGTAAAGAACATCATTGCCGTCGCATCGGGAAAAGGTGGCGTTGGTAAATCGACGACATCGGTCAATCTGGCCCTGGCCTTTCAGGCAAACGGGCTGAAAGTCGGCATACTTGACGCGGATATTTACGGTCCCTCGCTTCCAAGATTGCTGGGAATTACAGGGCGGCCGCAACCGGTACAGGGGCAGCTTCTGAAGCCTATGCAGGGTTATGGCCTGAATGTCATGTCCATGGGCTTCCTCGTTGAGGAAGACACACCGATGATCTGGCGCGGTCCCATGGTTATTTCCGCACTCTCTCAGATGCTCAAGGAAGTGCTTTGGGGAGAACTGGATGTACTCGTCGTGGATATGCCACCCGGGACGGGAGATGCGCAACTGACGATGGCACAACAGGTGCCCCTCGCGGGTGCGGTGATTGTCTCTACGCCCCAGGATCTGGCATTGATCGACGCCCGTAAGGGACTCAACATGTTTCGCCGTGTCGATGTTCCGGTTCTCGGTATTGTCGAAAATATGAGCTATTTTATTTGTCCAAGTTGCGGCGACCGGTCGGAGATTTTCGGACATGGCGGTGCAAAGCTTGAAGCTGAAAAACTAGGCTTGGACTTCCTCGGGGAAATTCCCCTGCATATGGAAATCCGGGAAAATTCGGACTCCGGACAACCGGTTGTCGTTAGCAGTCCAGAATCCGAGCATACCAAATCCTACATGGCTATCGCAGCTAAAATCTGGGACACCCTGGATTCGGACAGCCGGCAGGCAAAAGCGGCTCCGAGCATTGTTATCGAGACCTGATCAGATCAGCAGTTCGCCTTTGACGAAAGCCGCCGTCATCGGATTCTTCGGCATTTCCAGAACCGTTTCCACCGGACCATGTTCGATGAGTTTGCCCTGATGAATAAAGCAGAGCTCATCTGCAATACGCCTGACTTGCGCCATATCATGAGTCGTCATGATAATTTTTGTACCCGTCTGATGAATCTGATCTATCAGCTTCTCCATATCATAGGTACTCCTCGGGTCCAGGTTGGCAGTGGGTTCGTCGAGAAACAGTACCTCGGGTCGGGTAACCCAGCTACGGGCCAGTGACAGTTTCTGTTTTTCCCCACCCGAAAGTTTAAGTGCGGGTCGGTCCGCCAGATGCGCGATACCGGTCAACTCCAGGACCTCAATGGCCCGGGCTTTACGCTCGTCTGATGGCAGCCCACGAATTTTAAGGGGATAGGCGACATTCTCCAGCGCTGTACGCCGCAACATGATGGGATGCTGAAAAACGAAGGATTGATGCCGGTCGGCAGCCAGACTATCGCCTCCCATCCAGCTGATCCGTCCCGAAGTGGGTTTCAGCAATCCGTGACACAGCTTGAGCATCAGGCTTTTGCCGGCGCCATTCGGGCCGATGACCAGTGTTTTCGATTTCGCTTCGAGAGTCAGATTGATGGGGCCCAGAAGATCGAGGTCCCCGACCCTGTACTGAAGATCTTGCAGCTGAAGAGGCAGAATTTTGGATTTCATTCCTTGGCCTCTTCGAGATTTGTCAGAAAATAGACGGTCGCATTAATCAGAATGGCAATAATGATCAGGATAATGCCGAGGCCGATAGCCAGACCGATATTGCCTTTCCGGGTTTCCAGAGCGATGGCCGTGGTCAGCACCCGGGTCAGATTGTCAATATTGCCGCCGACGATCATGACCGCGCCAACCTCGCCAATGATCCGACCGAAGCCGACAAGGATTGCTGTAGAGAGGGCAAAACGCGCTTCCCATAGAAGGGTCGCGTTCTGCTGTAAACGATTTGCGCCAACAGAGATTAGAAGTTCTCTGTTCGTCTCCCACAGCATGGCAATGGTCTGACGGGTGACTGATGCAACAATCGGCAGGGCAAGGAGAATCTGGGCGATAATCATGGCTGTCGGTGTAAAGAGTAAATCAAGCACACCGAGCGGACCGTTCCTGGAAAATATGAGATAAACAATGAGACCCACGACCACGGGGGGGAAGCCCATGAGGGCGTTTAAAAGGATTATGATCGACGAACGGCCGGGGAAGCGTGATCTGGCGAGGACGGTGCCCAGGGGCAAGGCGATGGCGCTGGCAACAATGATTGCCACGCCGCTGACCCATAGCGACAATAGAATAATGTTGAGAAGTCCCGGATCCAGTGAGAATATCAGCGAGAAGGCTTGCCCAATGCCGTCAGAAACCTGTTTCATCGGCGAAATATCTATTCAAACTGTCAATCCTGCGTTGAAAAGGGAAGCGGTGCACAATAGGTTGAGACAATAGCGGCTCATTGAAAAATATCAAGACATCACCCGATTTAAGGTTATTCAAGACAATGAATGGAACAGCGCACTGGCCCCGTGAGGTCCGGCTTAACAAGGAAAAGAATGTCCTGACAGTATCGTTCGACAACGATCAGACTTTTTCATATTCGGCGGAGTATCTGCGGGTCCATAGTCCGAGTGCCGAGGTGCAGGGGCATAGCCCTGACCAGCGGAAAACCGTGGGCTTCAAAGCCAAGGTAAAGATAGCGGATATCGAAGCCATCGGAAATTATGCGATCAGACTGGTTTATGATGATACCCACGACACGGGCATTTACTCCTGGTCCTACCTCTATGAACTGGGACGGGACCACGATGCAAACTGGCAAACCTATCTCCGGGAATTGGAAGAAAAAGGTCTGGCGCGAGGATGACGCGTCAGGAAAGGACGTCCTTGAGCGTCTGATCCAGCCGCTCGATAATTTCATCGAGTTGTTTCTGCTCAACAATAAACGGGGGGGCCAGGAGAATGTGATCACCAAGGTCACCATCTGCGGTTCCGTTTCCCGGGTAGCAGATGAGGCCATGTTCCATCGCCTTGCTCTTGACTTTCCCGGATATATTCGCGGATCGGGCGAAAGGTTCTTTCGTTTCCCTTGACTTAACGAATTCCAGTCCAATAAAAAGACCGCGCCCCCGAATATCACCAATATGTGGATGTTGCCCAAACTTTTCGTTGAGCTGGTCTTTCAACTGTTCGCCCTGGCGACGGACATTTTCCAGAAGATTGTCTCTTTCGATCGTATTTAATACGGCCAGACCGCAGGCACATGCAGTGGCATGGGCCATATAAGTATGGCTTTGCATCAGGGCCCCCGAGCCTTGATCGATGGTCTCCGATAATCCCGGTTTCAGGACAACGGCACCGATTGGCTGGTATCCGCCTCCCAGCCCCTTGGCAAGAGCGATCATGTCCGGAATTATTTCATCCTTCTCACAAGCAAAAAGATGTCCGGTTCGCCCCATACCGCACATGACTTCATCGAGAACCAACAGAACGCCGTGGCGATCGCAAATTTCGCGGATTCTGGCGAAATAGCCTCGTGTCGGTGGCATTGCCCCGAGGCTGGAACCGGACACCGTTTCAGCAAAAAATGCCGCAACTTTTTCCGGCCCGATTCGCAAAATTTCATCTTCCAGATCCTTTGCCGCCTGTTCCGAATAGTCCTCCTCGCTGAGCGAGCCCTGGTTTCTGTAGGCATTGCAAGGGGCAACATGGCTTACATTGGAAAGGTTTGGACCATTTTGCAGGAGGGGTTCATAAGGTTTGCGGCGGGCCACATGATGACCGAGAGCGAGGGCCCCCATGGTCGTTCCATGATAGGACTGGCGACGGGCGATATAGTGAGTGCGATCCAAGTCGCCTCGTTCCACATGAATTTGTCGACACAGCTTTATCGCCGCCTCGATGGCTTCCGATCCACCAGATACGAACATCACCCGTCCGTCACCGGCAGGAGATTTCTTAATCAGGGTTTCCGCAAGACGTTCCGCGGGTTCATTACTGAAAAAACCAGTATGTGCAAAAGCGAGTTTGCCCACCTGCTCAATAATGGCTTGCTGAATATCTGCGTGGCCGTGTCCGAGACACGATACGGCAGCACCACCGGAAGCGTCCAAATATTGCTTGCCGTCCTGGTCAAACAAATATGGGCCTTCTCCCCTGACGGCGAGGGGATAGTCGTGAGCGGTCTGACGATGGAGGATGTTTGATTTCATAGCTATGATCGCGGTCGAATGAATTTCAAAATTTTTTGGACACCTGGATTGTTTACAATCGTTCAAAGGAGACGAAGATTTCAAACGTATTCAAACGTGCAAGTTACATCGTGTCGTTAAGGCAATTTATAGATCTGCTCCAACTATCGCCGATTAAAGAGGGATGTAAAGTCAATTCTATCCCTAGGCCTGATCTGCAAACCGCTGGCTTCGATCAATGATTTTGGGATCGGGACGCCCCACAGCTTTGTGGTCTTTCCCGTCATATTCAATTTGCGACAGTATAAGTCGCATCGCATTCAGCCGCCCGCGTCGCTTATCGTTGGTCCGGACAATCGTCCATGGTGTCTGTCGCGTATGGGTTCGGAGAAATATATCGTTCTTGGCTTCGGTATAAGTATCCCAGAGTGGAATAGACCGGATGTCGATTGCACTCAATTTCCAGTGTTTGAGAGGATCATGGCGACGCTGGTGAAATCGTTTTAACTGCATTTCCTGACCAATGGTCAGCCAGAATTTGTACAGTCGAAAACCGTCGCGTACCAGGCTCCTTTCAAAGGCCGGCACCTCTTCGAAAAATTTCTGCAACTGATCCTCTGTACAGAAATTCATAACCCGTTCGACCCCGGCCCGGTTGTACCAGGATCGGTCAAAGAGTGTCATTTCACCCGCGGTGGGAAAATGCGAGATGTAGCGTTGAAAATACCATTGCCCCCGCTCCCTGTCGGAAGGTTTAGGGAGGGCGACCACTTCAAATTGTCGGGCGTTCATATGCTGAACGAACCTTTTTATCGTGCCGCCTTTGCCTGCGGCGTCCCGGCCCTCGAACAAAATGATGAGCCTTTCGCCTTGCCGATGCAACCAGGACTGCAGTTTGTTCATCTCAATTTGCAGGCTGACAAGTTGTTTCTCATAGTCTCGGCGTTTCATTCTACGGTCATAAGGGTAGCCGCCACTTCCAATGGCCCCTTCTTCGATCTGTTCGGGGAGTTCCGGGTTGTCGATATCAAAGTGGATGATCTTGCCGTTGATTTCCAATCTTGTTTTGGATGATTTGGTAGTTTTATTCATTTCGATAACCGGATCCGTGAGATTATTTGTATACTGCTGGTCGTTATTGATGCGATTAGGGTGGAATT
>JANQOC010000380.1 GCA_028279265.1 Hyphomicrobiales bacterium | reverse complement strand
ACACACGAGATTGCAGGATGTTCCGGTGACTGGACCATGGCCGCCTTTCGGCAGACCGAAATTGAAAAACTCAGGGAACAGATCGGTTCCGGTAAAGTTATCTGTGGACTGTCCGGTGGCGTCGATTCAGCCGTCGCCGCCGTGCTCATCCATGAGGCCGTCGGCGATCAACTGACCTGTATCCTCGTGGATCATGGACTGATGCGGGCCAACGAGGCCCGCGATGTAGTCGACCTGTTCCGCCGGACCTATAATATTCCCCTGGTTCATGTCGAGGCCGAAGACCAGTTCCTGTCGGAACTCGAAGGCGTTCGCGATCCGGAACAGAAGCGCAAGATTATCGGGCGGCTGTTCATCGACGTCTTTGATGCCGAAGCGGGTAAAATTGGCGGCGCCGAATTCCTGGCGCAGGGAACACTCTATCCCGACGTGATCGAAAGCGTGTCCTTCACTGGCGGGCCTTCCGTGACAATCAAATCTCACCACAATGTAGGTGGCTTGCCGGAGCGCATGAACCTCAAACTGGTGGAACCTCTGCGCGAACTCTTTAAGGACGAGGTGCGTGATTTGGGGCGGGAGCTCGGATTGCCGGATGCGTTCGTCGCCCGCCACCCCTTTCCCGGACCGGGGCTGGCGATCCGCATACCCGGTGAAATCACGGCGGAGAAACTGGATATCCTGCGCAAGGCGGATTCCATCTATCTGGACGAGATTCGCAAAGCCGGACTTTATGATGAAATCTGGCAGGCCTTCGCGGTGCTGCTGCCGGTGCAGACCGTGGGGGTCATGGGGGATGCCCGGACCTACGACTATGTCTGTGCGTTGCGCGCTGTTACGTCGACGGACGGCATGACCGCCGACTACTATCCATTCGACCATGATTTCCTGAGCCGAACGTCAACGCGCCTGACAAACGAAGTGAAAGGCATCAACCGGGTCGTCTACGACATCACGTCGAAACCGCCCGGGACCATCGAGTGGGAATGACGGAAATCCAATCGGACCGGCTTGTACTCAGACAAATCCGCGAGGATGAGTTCGCGTGTCTCGTTGCCGAGATCGGGGATTGGGAAGTCGCTAAATGGCTGGCGCGCGTTCCTCACCCCTACACCACCAGGGATGCTCAATCCTGGCTGAACACTCAATCTTCCGAATTCTCTGAATTAAACATATTCAAGGACAAGATCCTGATCGGCGGTGTCGGATTGACGCCCTCCAAGTGCGACAACCGCTTTGAGCTGGGTTACTGGCTCGGGCAATCCCACTGGGGACAGGGATATGCAACGGAAGCCGCTCAAGGACTGCTCGCCCATGCCCGGGATCAATGGCAGGTCAGCAAGGTCAAAGCTTCCTTTATGAAGGGGAACCATGCTTCTGCCAAAGTGCTCGAAAAACTGGGATTCCATGCTGTCGGTCAGGGAGAACTTTTTTGCCTTGCGCGCAATGAAACGGTGCCGTGTACATTACTCGAGCTCGACATGGATTAACCGACCGTGCCTTGATTAACTGATCCAGCCTGGATTATTGGAACGAGATTGCCGGAAGTATTGCACAGGTTGTCAGCAGACAAGGCATCAATACGATAATCCTCGCCCAACTCAATTGCCGCGCGCACATTTCACGCACATGGCGACGGCGGGGTCGATTTTCAGGCGTTCCTCCGCTATTTCTTCGCCGCAATTTTCGCAATAACCGAACTCGCCTTCATCGACACGTTTGAGGGCGGCATGGATTTTTTGCAGATCAATAAGCCGCTGACGTTCCGTTGCCTGGGCCATGGCCTGTTGTTGCATGGCGTCCATGCGCGACAGCCGGCCGACGCTTTGCTGGTCAAGGGTCACAGGCTCACGGTCCGACCGGGAATCCCGGCTCAGGGTTTCCAGTTCCTCAAGGCGTTGCGTGAGAATTTTGCGTGCCGTTTCCTCGGACCAGGGCATGATTGATCTTCCACAATTGGAGAGAATAGCCAAGTTAGCATCAAACCGGCTGGAGGAACAAATCGCGACGATTGGCCTGATCGGGATTAGCCTTGTAAATGCCGGCGCCCGTGCTAAGTAGAGGACCAAATAAGGTAGTGTGCGGCGGGCAAAATGATTTTTCTGGTTATCGGTCTGGTCCTTTTCATCGGCAGTCATTCCATAAAAATGCTCGCACCGGATGTCCGTGAACGGTTCATTGAGGCCAACGGGCAAAACGCTTACCGGGGTCTCTACTCGCTGGTCGCCCTTGTCGGATTTGGATTGCTGATCTGGGGGTACGGGCAGATGCGGGCCGATCCCGTGGTCCTCTACGATCCTCCGGAATGGGGACGGCACGGAGCCCATTCCCTTATGCTGATTTCTTTTATCCTGCTTGCCGCATCCTATTCGAAGGGGTGGATCAAATCCACTGTCGGACATCCGATGGTGCTAGCGACCTTTGTTTGGGCAGGGGCGCATTTGCTGGTCAATGGCACACTGGGGGATATTCTCCTGTTCGGATGGCTTTTCGTCTGGTCGGTGCTCAACTTTTTGTCATCCCGATCCAGGGATCGGAACAATCCGGATATCGTAATATCCGGTTTTACCATCAATGACGGCATCGCCGTCTTGGCCGGTGGGGCGATATATGTGGCCACCTTGCTCTGGCTTCATACCTGGTTGATCGGGGTGCCGGTGATCTAAGTTCCCGGCACGTGGAATAAATTCGACAGAAACTGTGACAGCTGTTAACCACACGCGGAAAATATCCGTATAAATCAAAGTCTTTTCACGGATAACTTGCGTTTCGAGGGGGTCCGGCACTATATCTATAGCGAGAAGGTACGAATTCCGTACCCTGTGAATGCCACAGCGGTTTCATGTTCACAAGCAGTGTGTCCCGGCATTCACGTCATCGATCCAAAGGGCCATCAATCCAAAAGGTATACCATGTCTTCCCAAGCTCCGGTGAAACGAGTCACTGTCCCCGATATTTCAAAACGTAAAAACAAGGAGCCCATCGTTTCCTTGACGGCCTATCATGCCCATACGGCCCGGATAATTGATCCTTATGTCGATTTTCTACTGGTTGGAGATTCACTGGGTATGGTGATGCACGGTTTTGAATCGACGGTCCCGGTACCCCTGGATCTGATGATCATGCATGGGAGTGCCGTGGTTCGCGGTTCCCAACAGGCTCTTGTCGTTGTCGACATGCCGTTTGGAAGTTACGAGGAAAGTCCTCAGATTGCATTTCGCAATGCCAGCCGGGTTATGAAGGAAACCGGGTGCGGGGCCATCAAGCTTGAGGGCGGGACGTCCATGGCGGAAACCATCACCTATCTCACCGAACGCGGTATTCCGGTCATGGGGCATATCGGCCTGACGCCGCAATCCGTGAACATGATGGGCGGGTTCAAAACCCAGGGACGCGACAAATCCGAATGGGCGGCCCTTGAAAAAGACGCCAAGGCTGTTTCCGATGCCGGCGCGTTTTCCGTTGTGATCGAAGGGGTGGCGGAACTGCTGGCCGCACGCATTACCAAAAAGATTGAAATTCCGACAATCGGAATCGGCGCATCGGCGGCTTGTGACGGTCAAATTCTGGTGCTGGAGGATATGCTTGGTTTAAGTCCCATTGTTCCAAAATTCGTTAAAAAATATGGAAATCTGGGCTCCGCTATCGAAGAGGCCGTTAAGTCCTATGCCGAAGAGGTCAAATCCCGGACTTTCCCGGGGGAAGAAAATACCTACAAAATGCGGTCGGAATCACCATCTCCTGCAAAAAGGGCCACGAAAAAGTCCAAAATAAGCGGCACTTAGAAGACGTTTATTGTCGAATATTGCTGGATAAATTTGGCAGGGGCATTTGATCGCGCGCCGATCCCGCGCTATCAAGTCATGGAATCAGGTAATACACATTTGTGTTTGGGAAAATCCGTAGTTTTTACAGAGAGCTGGCAACGGTAGACAATGAGTGACGGTGATATTTTTCGCGAAGTCGAAGAAGAGGTTCGCAGAGAACAATACAAAAAGATATGGGATCAGTACGGGACCTATATCATTGGCGCCGCGGTTGCCATCGTGGCGATTGTTGCGGGCTATCAATTCTGGGTTCAGTGGTCCGCGTCGAAAGCGGCAAGCGCCGGAGCTCAATTTGAGAATGCCGATACGCTTTCGAACAGCGGTAAGAAATCCGAGGCCAACAAAATTTTCCAGTCTCTGATCGAGGGTGGTCCTGAAGGTTATCAGGTCTTATCCAAGTTTCGTCTCGCGGCCAACAGTGCTGCCGAAGGCCAGGTTGATGAGGCTGTCAAGCTTTACGATGAGCTGGCTAAATCCGGGTCTGTGGATAAACTGTTGCAGGATTTCGCACAAATCCAGGCCGCCATGTTGCTCATTGATAAAGCCGATCCGAATCAGATCAAATCACGAATAGGGCAACTGTCCGAGGGGTCCGGTCCGTGGCGCTTTTCAGCCCAGGAGATGTTGGGGCTCTCAGCCTACCGGAGCGGCGACAAAAAGCAGGCGGAGGATTACTACTCGAAGCTCATTGGCGCACCTGATGTTCCGCTCAATATTCGTCAGCGCGCCGAAATGATGCTCTCCCTGTTGATCGAGGAAAAACCGGGTTCTTCGGAAGCCCAGAACGGCGATACGAAATCGAACTGACCGGGATTAAATTTTTTAGCGTTGTATGTTTGGCCTTAACAGTAAGGCAATTATCGATACCAGAGCCAAGAAGCGAGAACGAGAAATGAACCGTTGGAAATTATCTGGAAAAATTTCCGGTGTTATTGCGCTTTCAGTTTTGCTCGCATCCTGTTCCGGTGCTCCCAAACTTCCGACATTGAAAAATCTCAATCCCTTCAAGGAAGAGGAAAAAAGACTGCAAGGGGAACGCAAAGCCATCATGAGTTCGAAAGAGGCTTTGCAGATCGATGCCGATGCGGTCAAAACCCCGGTCAAAATCCCTGAACAGACCCTGAATGTCGCCTGGAGCCAGCCAGGCGGATCCGCGAACAATTCTCCGGGACATCTGGCGCTGGGTAAGGATCTGCGCCGCGCCTGGAACCTTGATACGGGCAAAGGGTCGAGCAAAAAAGGCCAGCTCACCGCCAGTCCGGTTATCTACAATGGCCGGGTTTTTACTCTGGATTCCCACGGCCAGGTACGGGCGTTCACTATTCCGGGCGGCACCAGGTCCTGGCAAGTCAGCATGACACCGAAAAATGAAAAAGCCCATGAGGGCTTTGGCGGTGGCCTCGCGGTCAGTGACGGAATTCTGTTTGTGGCGACCGGCTATGGTTGGGTGACAGCCTTAAATCCAGGAACCGGTGCCAAGCTTTGGGAAAAAAATCTGGGGGTACCCGTACGGACGTCTCCGACCGCGAGTGGCGGCAAAGTTTACGTCACAACTACCGAGGGACGCACCTATGCCCTCGGTGCCGGCGATGGTGCGGAACTGTGGACAGCGCGCGGTATTTCTGAGAGCGCTTCCCTCCTGTCCAACGTCAGTCCGGCTGTTGCCGGGGACAAAGTCGTGGTTCCCTATGCGGTTGGCGAGGTTG
>JANQOC010000335.1 GCA_028279265.1 Hyphomicrobiales bacterium | reverse complement strand
GTGTCCGTCCTGTCAGCGCCAGTTCGGAGAGATTACCCTGCCGACGATCGAACAGGCGACGGGGGAGACTATTTTTGAGATGACTCCCTATCTGGTTTACCTGGAAAGACATCTGGACGGGCTTATCCCTCTCCTTCAAAAACCCGTCAGCAAACGTGTTGCGCTGCTTCGCCACACGGGCGCCGAAGGTAATTTGCAGGCCGCGCAAAATCTGCTGGCCCTGGTGCCCGGCATTGAAGTGATCGATGCCAACCTGCCGTCGGCTGGGCTCATGAGCAATTTTCTGGCGGCACAACCGGAATTTCATAAAAACCACATTCAGTCGGAACTGGAGATCGCCAAAGCGCAGCGGCTCGATGCTCTGGTAACGATCTATCATGCGGATCATCGTGAAATCTGTGCCCACGAAGCAGACTGGCCCTTTGAAATCATCAATATTCTCGAAATTCTCGGTGAAAGCATGGGCCTTGTTCATCCCGACCGATACAAGCAGTTAAAAATCCAGCAGGATGTGGAGGCAATCATAGCGGACACAGCGGATCTCATAACCGCGCACGGCCTTAATCCCATCGACGTGCAAAGAGAAGTCAAAGCCATGGTCGCGGATCAACCCTTGCCGCGACCATGATCTGCTGTTGATCAGAAATTCTCGACGAACGGTCGGAGTTCAATTTCCCAGGACCAGGAATTGCGCGGCTGACGCATGATGTGCAGATAGGTATCGGCAATGGCGTCGGGATCCAGAAAGCTGTCGGGGCGATCCGCCGGTTCCTGCCGCCGGTCGGACCGGATACCGCCATCAATGACAAAGTGGGCAATATGAATACCCTGGGGATGAAACTCCCGGGCCAGGGATTGTGCGAGCCCGCGCATTGCAAACTTTCCCATGGCAAATGAGGCACTCTGGGGATAGCCCTTTACACCCGCCGAGGCGCCGGTAAACAGGACATTGCCCTTTTTCTTCTCCGACATTCGTTTGAGCGCGGCCTGCGCGACCAGAAAGGCCCCATAGGCGGTTATGTTGATGGCGCGATGGACTTCCGCGGGGTCGGGTTCAATAAAGGGACCTCGGACACGGGCGCTCGGATTATAGACAACCGTATCAATCGAACTGAAATCCGTATCAAGCGCGCTGAACAGTTTCTCGACATCCTGGAGAGATGAGGCATCGCATGCATAGGCTTTTGCATCGGTTTCGGCGCACAGGGCATCCAGTTTGTCGGTTTGGCGCGCGGCAAGTGCCACCTGCATACCTTCTTTGTGAAAAAGACGGGCGAGGGACGCCGATAGTCCGGAACCGGCTCCGACGATGAGAGCTGTTTCTGACATGAGTGATCTCCTGGGATGTGTTTATTGAACCTGGGATGTATTTATTGAAAAAGTCTATTCCGCATTATAGTTGATGATCTCACCATTTTTTTCAAATTCCGTGTTCACCATGGCCATGATCTGGTCGGTCAGTTGGTGCGGCTGAGTCAGGGTCGCCTGGTCCTCCCCGGGATAAGCTTTCGCCCGCATCGCTGTCGCCACTTTGCCCGGATTGAACAGATTGACCCGCACCGGCGTATTCGCAAGTTCGTTGGCGTAGGTTTTGACGAGCGCTTCGAGCGCGGCTTTGGAGGTGGTGTAAGGTCCCCAGTAGGCCCGGCATCCGCGGGGCGCGTTGGATGTCATAAACACAGCCCTTCCCGCATCCGATTTACGCAGCAGCGGGTCCAGCGTGCGAATGAGCCGCCAGTTTGCTGTGACATTGATCTGCATGACATCTTCCCAGTCATGATCCGAGATATGTCCGAGCGGCGAGAGCGGTCCCAGGATTCCGGCATTGGCCACCAATATGTCCAGGCGGCCCCATCTTTCGAACAGGGAAGGGCCAAGCTTGTCGACCTTGGCATTGTGGCGCAGGTTGAGGGGTAGAAGGGTCGCGGTGCCCCCAAAATCCCTTATTTCGTCGTCGATTTCCTCAAGGGCGCCCTTTGTCCGCGCCAGCAACACGACATGGGCGCCGGCGCGCGCCATGTCCAGTGCGAGGGCCCGGCCAATACCCCGGGAAGCACCTGTTATCAATGCAATACGATTTTCCAGCATGGGTGTCGAATACGGCAGATGAACTCAAACGGGTTTAACCAATCCCGTATGGCTATCGGGTTATGGCGCGGGAAACAAGACTAATATGTAACTGAAAATGGAACTCTACCGGACACAAAAGAAAAATCGGGCGGCAGGTGTTAGCCGCCTCCCGATTGGCATGAAACTAATGTTCGATGCTACTGACTGACCAAATCCTTGGCTTTGTCCGTTGCTTTCCTGGTCAGCTCGCCAGCCTTATCGAGGGTTTTCTGACCGAATTTTTCAAGACCTTCAAGCATCGGCTTGGCTGACTCCTGGGCCTGCCGTCCCGCTTCGGAAGCGGAGTCAAGCATGGGTTTCGTCGCTTCCTGTGCTTTCTTGACATAGGGTTCGGCAGCATTCCTGGCTTTTTCGGTCGCCTCCATCATCGCTTCCACACTTGCGGCTGAAAGGGCCTTGGTCTGATTGTAAAGGGACTTTAAAAGACCCGGTTTCTGCTGCAGGTCTTCTGCAGGGATGGCGCTGACGGTCCGGATCAGGTCCTTTTGTTCATCCTGGGTCTTGCCTGCGGGAAACTGGGAAGGCGAGCCCGTAAACAGGACCATGGGTGTGCAGGAAGAGACGACCTTCTTGCCGCTGGTCATCCAGCTCGCATTGGTAATTTCAGTTTCTTCTGCAAAATAAACCTTTTCACCGCCTATTTCCTGGCGAAGTATGGTGCGGTCGATTACGGGAATGAAATGGCCCTCATTCTCGGCAATCATCTTGAATCGCGCATTGTCCGGATCCGGGAACTGAACGAACAGAGTTATTGCAGATTCATCATCTGAATTCAGAACCTGGCGTAAAGCCTCATCGGTTGTATCCGTGTATGTAATACTCCCGGCCGCACCTAGTCCATCGGGATCGATGCGCTGCAGAAATTCGAATGTACCGGAACTGCCGCTGGTTTGCGGGGGCAGGATGAAATTCAGATTTTCTGCCGAATTCAACACCTGTCCGTAATTGGTCAGGGACTTGTTTTTCGTCACCATGAACAGGCATTCTTTGGCGAGATCGGAGCGAATGATCTCGTGGTTGCCGCGTTGATTGCGCAGGATGGTTTCATATGAATAAACGTCGAGTTGGGAAAAACCGATCTGGTCCGGCTGGCTGGCCACACGTTGGAGGTTCTCCCGTGAACCGTCAGAGGTCGTGCAGTTATAGTCGAACTGCGCCTTCTTCAGCTCCTTGGAAAGTGTCGGACAAAAATGCTGATGATAGGAGCCATTCTCGCCGCCGCTATTGATTTGAAAAGCGTGAAGGGCCGTAAAGCTGCTCATACTGCCAATCGTGGCGGCGAGCAAAGCCATAGATAGTTGTTTCAAGGTCTCGTCTCCTGTGCCGGTTGCGGATCCACAAGGGTTCCTTCAACCCAATTCAAAGGCGGATGTTGGCTGACAACCGTTGCGGTCCATAATTCGCAGGGAGAGAAGTCCGAATACCGATGCTCTCGTCCGAGCTGGCCTGACTTCTTTTAATATCCACCCAACAATTTCCACCCAAAACAGCCTGCATATAGGAGCTGAATGGGGCATTTGTAGCCACAATTCCCAGAAATTGACGTAAACTCCACAAGTGGATCGAATTTACGGGAAAAACAGGCCCATAATGAACACTGAGAACGGCAATTTTTCATACATTTCAGACCAAGAAGTGAAAAAGCATCTGAATTTGCCGGATCTCATCGACCTGATGGAAAAAGCTCTGGCTGACTTTTCTTCCGGCAGAATCGCGCAACCGGTGCGTCAGTTACTTCCGGTGCCCGGAACAAGCGGCTATTTCGGGGCCATGCAGGCCGCCGGGTCAGCGATGGGGGTCAAAATCATCTCCGCATATCCCGAAAACGCCGTTCATGGTCTGCCAACCCATGCGGCCATGATCGTCCTGTTTGACGCCGAATATGGACAGCCCCTGGCTCTGTTGGATGCCGATCATATCACCAAGATGCGCACGGCTGCCGTTTCCGCCGTTGCAACCCGGCATTTAGCAAAAGCCGGAGCCAAGGGTCTCGCCATCCTGGGATCAGGAGAACAGGCGCAAACCCATATCGAGGCTCTTAAATGCGTTATGGATATCCATCCTCTTCTTGTTTGGAGCCGCACGCCGGAGCGAGCTCGCAAATTTGCAGAAGAGCATAACGGTACAGTCACCGATGCGAAAACGGCGGTTGAACGGTCAGATGTCATCGTCACCTGCACCGCCGCATCGGAACCTGTTCTTCAGGGGGCCTGGCTTCGAGCCGGCAGCCATGTCAATGCCGTCGGCTGGCGCGGCCGGGATGGTCGCGAGCTGGATGCAGCGGCCATGAAAAACATTTTGGTTGTTGATTCGCGGGAAGCTGTACGCGACCACAGTGGCAATGTCAGGCAATCCGATGCGGAAATATATGCGGAACTCGGTGAGATTGTCGCTGGAAAAAAAGAGGCTGATCGCAGTGCCGTAACGATATTCGATTCTGTCGGCCTTGCTGTCGAGGATATTTATGCCGCCAACATGGTTTACCAATCAATCAACGACCGTCCGTAAGCTGGCAGGCCCGTTTTCATGTGTTCCGAGGGTGAGGCTTAAAATACCCGCCCGTGCCTTTACCGGGCTTCCGCCAGTAGCGACAATTGCTTCGAAGAGGGTGGGCCCTCACTGTCGCGCAGGGGAGTGGGGTAATCTCCGGTGAAACAATGATGCGTGAACTGCGGATTTTCATTGTCGCGGCGCTCAAAACCCATGGCCTGATACAATCCGTCGATGGAGAGAAACGCCAGACTATCGGTACCGACGAACTTGCGCATGCCTTCAAGATCCATTTGTGCCGCCAGAAGCGTTCTTTTATCCGGCGTATCAATGCCGTAATAGTCCGGATGCGTAATAGGAGGTGAGGCGATGCGCGTATGAACCTCCTTGGCG
>JANQOC010000333.1 GCA_028279265.1 Hyphomicrobiales bacterium | reverse complement strand
GCCCAAAAATATTTAAAGCGGTTCAATCAAAACGATGATTGACCGCCTTCCATTGCAGGCTTCGATTCAACAGTTTCGTTGATCGCTGCAACTTACTCTCACCCGCCAGTGAATGCATGCGAATCATCTGGCTGAATAAACTATACATTGTCGGGAAGGACATTTCGACAATAACAGATATTTATTCACATGGGATGGGGAACAGGCCGCGAATCAATACTCGTGGAGTCTGGTGTTCATACTCAGAAATTCTGCTTTCCTCATCGCCTATGACGGATTTCCCGGGTTTTCCAGCATCTATCGGCATCGATGTTTGGCAAGACAAAATCTTGAATGTGGCGGGTTCTGTTGCTATAGCCCGGTCGAGCTGAAGCGAAACCGGCTTGGACTCGCAGGTAGAATAGAGATGTTTGAAGTAAAATGCCTATAAACACGGTTTCGACCCAAAACACGGATTTGAGAATTATTCTCAATGCTCTCTATGAGCCCGTACTGGTTTTGGATTTCAACCGCAAAATCCTGTTGCTCAATCGGGCCGCCGAACGACTGTTCGGTGAAAATCTGGTGGGACTGGATTTCGTGCATGCGGTGCGGCATCCCGATATACTGGCAAGCATCGACAAAGTTCTGGCCGGAGAGTCGCGCTCCGAGGCGGTTATTTCCCTGAATACACCGACACGGGCAACATACCGGGTCTCCATAAACAGGCTGGATCAAACCCAGAGTGCCGGCCCGGGCCTTGCGATAAGCTTTTATGATATTTCTCTCGTATTGGAAGCGGAGCAGATGAGAAGCGATTTTGTCGCTAATGTCAGCCATGAGTTACGCACGCCCCTCACAGCACTGACCGGGGGTATCGAGACAATCAAAGGTGTGGCCCGTGATGATCCGGCGGCACGGGAGCGATTTCTTGAGATCATGGAACGGGAAGCGGCGCGTATGAACCGGCTCATCGATGACCTGCTGTCGCTGTCAAAGATCGAGTTCAACGCCCATATCCGACCGACGGAAACTGTCGATGTCAAGGATCTGGTTGAGGCAACCATTGCTACGCTTCGGAATCAAATCGAAGGCGAACACCTGGAAATCGTTTGCAGCATTCCGGACACGCCCTGCACGATCCAGGGGGATGCCGATGAACTGACCCAGGTGATCTATAATCTTGTGGAAAACGCCATCAAGTACGGAAAAGCCGGAGGAGTCATTACCGTAAACGTCCGGAAAGTGGAGTTTTCCGAGGTTCTTTTAGGACCGGCCCTTGTTGTCGAAGTCGAAGACCAGGGTGAAGGCATTGCCCCGGAGCATATTCCGCGGTTAACCGAGAGATTTTATCGGGTCGATAGCGCAAGATCCCGGGAAAAAGGCGGCACCGGGCTTGGACTTGCCATCGTTAAACACATTCTAAACCGCCATCGCAGCCGTCTGACAATCACCAGCGAACTGGGAAAAGGCAGCAAATTTATCGTGAATATTCCCGTGGATGATCTTGACAATCCACAGTGATTTTTCCTCTCTCCAGGCTTGTCACAAAACTGTAATGCAACTGTCATAATTCTTTAGCCATACAGCTTTAATTCCGATGTCACTGACGCTTTCTTAACTTTGTTGCGGCGCGTCAAACAATCATAGGAGAGTAGGATAATGCATACACGGAATCTTGTTTCCTTGTTCGCTGTGGGTGGACTGGCGGTTGCCACATTTACAGCTCCGGCGATGGCCGGGCGAGACCACATTAAGATAGTTGGTTCATCGACCGTCTATCCTTACAGCCAGGCTGTGGCGGAAGAGTTCGCCAAAACCACCGGCAAGAAAGCACCCGTTCTGGAATCCACGGGAACCGGTGGCGGAATGAAAATTTTCTGCAAAGGCATCGGTGAACAGCATCCCGACATTACAGGTGCTTCCCGCGCCATGAAAAAATCCGAGTGGGAACTTTGCCAAAAGAATGGTGTTAACGACATCACCGAAGTCCAAATCGGATTTGACGGTCTCTCTGTCGCACTGTCAAGAAAGGGTTCCGACTTCAATTTGACCAAAGAGCAACTTTACCTCGCTCTTTCCGCTGAGGTTCCTGTCGACGGCAAACTCGTCAAAAATCCCTACAAGATGTGGAACGAAATCGATAAAGCGCTTCCGGCCACAAAAATAACGGTTTACGGTCCTCCTCCGACATCCGGAACGCGGGACGCTTTCGTTGAATTGGCCATGCACAAAGGCTGTGCGTCTCTGGCTTACTTCAAGGATCAAAAAGCAAAGCTTGATAAGAAGGCTTATGGAAACCTCATCAAAGCAAAATGCACACCCATGCGTCAGGACGGTCCGTTTATTGAAGCCGGTGAAAACGACAACCTGATTGTTCAGCGCCTTGACTCCGACAAGAATGCCCTGGGTATTTTCGGTTACTCATTCCTGTTCGAAAATCTGGACAAGCTGAAGGCCGTTAAAGTCAAAGGCGTCGAACCTTCCTTTGAAACCATTGCTTCCGGCGAGTATGGCATTTCCCGTCCGCTGTTCTTCTACATCAAGAACGCACACAGGAAAGTCATTCCCGGCATGGAAGACTTCATCGCAGCTTATGTCAGCGATGATGCCATGGGTCCCGACGGTTATCTGAAAGAGCGCGGTCTTGTTGCCCTTGGCGACGGCCCACGTTCCAAAATACAAAATGCTGCGACGGGCAGCATGGGAATGACCCGGTACACGAACTAACCGGGTTATCAAACAAGGGGGCTGATCCTCGAAGCGGATCAGCCCTTTTGCACTGAAATATTTAGTAAACGCCATGATTGCCTGATCAGACATGGTGGATGTGGGGCGGATCAATGATATCGATTGTTTTCTCAGTGCTCCTGATACTGGTGGTTTTGGGCTATTTTTTCGGCCGCCAGAGAGCCCTGTCTTCTTCAGGCGGCACGATCGGCAGCCTACATTCGCGTCCACCTTATCATGGCATGTACGTGGCCTCCTGGGTCGGCATTCCTTCGATACTTCTGGTCTTGGTATGGCTGACCCTGCAGGGTCCCATCATCGATATGATTCTGGTCAAGAGTTTATCCGCCACCAAGCTTCAGGGCCTGAGCCAGTCCCAAATCGACATTATTATCAGCCAGATCAAGTCACTGGCCGCGGGAAATGTCTTCGGTGAGCCCGATGCAGAAGCCAGAGAAGCTGCGGAAAACTATCTACGCTGGCAATCCATAGCCCAATGGGCCATGTTCGCAGCGGCCGTGGCCATTGCGCTGGCCGGCATGGCCCTGACTTCGGGGCGGATTTCTCAGCTGTTCCGGGCCCGGCATGGGGTCGAAAACGTATTGAACCTTGTCATGATCGCCTGTTCCATGATCGCGATCCTGACAACGCTCGGTATCATCCTTTCCCTGCTGATCGAAGCCATGCGATTTTTTGATCGCGTTTCCATTACAGAGTTTTTCTTCGGATTGAATTGGGAGCCCCAAATACCCATTCGCGAGGGACAGGTCACGGCAGGCGGTGCCTTCGGTGCCATCCCCGTATTTACGGGCACCCTGTTGATCGCTGCCCTGGCGCTGCTGGTTGCGGTGCCAACGGGTCTGTTATCGGCTATTTATCTAACCGAATACGCGAACCCTAGGTTTCGGTCGATCATCAAGCCCATACTCGAGATTCTCGCGGGCATTCCGACAGTGGTGTACGGATTTTTTGCCGTATTGACCGTAGCGCCGGCGATGCGAGACTTCGGTGCCTATCTCGGGATGGACATTGCGCCCAACAGCGCCATTGCCGCCGGTGCCGTCATGGGCATTATGATCATTCCCTTCATTTCCTCGTTTTCGGATGATGCCATCAACGCCGTGCCCAATTCCATGCGAGAGGGATCCTATGGACTAGGCGCGACCAAAGGCGAAACGATCACGAAGGTTCTATTGCCGGCGGCCCTACCGGGGATCATGGGGGGCATATTACTGGCAACCAGCCGGGCGATCGGAGAAACCATGATCGTGGTCATGGCCGCGGGATTAATCGCCAATCTGACAGCCAATCCCTTTGAAGCCGTGACAACGGTGACCGTACAGATCGTGACCCTGCTGATCGGGGATACGGCATTTGACAATCCAAAAACACTGGCGGCATTTGCCCTGGGTCTGGTGCTGTTTGTGGTCACCCTTTGCCTGAATGTTCTTGCTCTCAGAATTGTCCAGAAATATCGAGAAAAATATGAGTGATACGGCCATAAAACCAACTCAAGGCCATCGCATTGAGTGGGGTTCCGAGCAACAGCTCAAGAATGTGAAACGGCGCTATGCCGCGGACAGGCGTCTGCAGCTTTTCGGTCTCGGTGCCATTAGCCTGGCCGTATTGCTCCTTGGCATCCTTGTCTTTTCTCTGGTGCAAACCGGCTATAAGTCATTCGTTCAGACCAAGGTACTGGTCGAAATCCCGCTGGATCATCCAAGTATCAAGCGCGATGAACCCGGTAAAGGCAGTTACCGTGTCATCGTCAGAAACGCTTTCCGGAGCAACTTCCCGGAAGTGAGCGGAAGACGGGATCTGCGCAATGTAGACCGGATCCTGAGTTCTCAGGCGCGGTTCATTGTTCGCGACTATGTGGTGGCCAACCCTGAACTCGTGGGGCAGACAATCAAGATTGCCTTACCCCTTTCAGATCCCTTTGATCAGTTACACAAGAAGGTCATTCCATCACAGATTGCGGCACTGTCACAGCGCGAAAAGCAATTGTTCAAATCGCTGCAAGACAGAAATGTCGTCAGTATCGAAAACGACGTGACGGTTGTTCAAATCGATGCCTTCATCGATCCGGAAAAAGTGGCGGCTCAGGATCTTGACGCCGGTGACTATGAAGGGGTCGTCAAGGAAGGCCTGAGAAGTTATTTTTTGAATTATCAGCCTAGCTCCTATGAACCGATTTTGGCCGACAACGCCGCTGATGCCGTGAAGAACTTCGTGCAACAAAATCCGGGTGTGGTAGGACAGACCGTGCAGGTAAAAGTTCCTGTTTCCGAGCATTATGACGTGCTCAATAAAGGGTCTGAACCGTTCGTGACCAATCCAAGATTTGATTCCGCCAAGCAGATTGAGCAGTACAAAGCCCTGAACGAAAAAAACCTGATAAGCACACCCTTTAACTGGGAATTGTTTTTCAACTCGGACAGCCGGTTTCCGGAGCAGGCCGGGTTGGCCGGCGCGATTGTCGGTTCTTTCTATACCCTGCTTGTGTGTTTTCTCATCAGCTTCCCCGTTGGCATATCGGCAGCCGTTTATCTCGAGGAATTTGCGCCAAAAAATCGCTACACGGATTTGATTGAAGTCAACATCAACAATCTGGCGGCGGTTCCTTCGGTGGTGTTTGGCCTGCTCGGCCTCGCCGTGTTCCTCGGCTTTTTCGGGATGCCCAGGTCGGCACCGCTCGTTGGCGGTATGGTGTTGTCGCTTATGACCCTGCCGACGATTATTATTGCCACGCGAGCGGCGTTGAAAGCCGTTCCGCCATCGGTTCGGGAAGCGGCCCTCGGTGTGGGAGCATCGAGGCATCAGGTTGTGATTCATCATGTGTTACCGCTGGCCATGCCCGGCATTTTGACCGGCACGATTATCGGTCTGGCCCAGGCTCTGGGTGAAACGGCGCCCCTGTTGCTAATCGGAATGAACGCGTTCATAACCGCGGCGCCAGGCGGTATTTTGGAACCGGCAACAGCCCTGCCCACGCAGATCTTCAGCTGGGCGGATAGTCCTGAAAGGGGCTTTGTTTCGCGAACCTCCGCGGCTATTTTGGTGTTGCTGGGTTTTTTGGTCATCATGAATGCGATTGCTATTTTCATGAGACAGAGATTTGAACGCAGTTGGTAAAGCGGGAGAGATACTAGAATGGAACCACAAGTCGGTATGGACCAGGAAATCGAAAAGTCAACCGTGCCTGCGACGGGCGTCTCGGAAAAGCCGGGGGAAACTGCTGCGTTAAATCCTAAAATGAAAGCGAAGAAAGTCAGCGTCTACTATGGGGAAAAACAGGCGCTGTTTGATGTTGATCTGAATATCTACGAGAAATCCGTGACCGCCCTCATCGGTCCTTCCGGATGCGGGAAGTCAACTTTTATTAGGGCTCTAAACCGCATGAACGATGTGATCGAGGGGTGCCGCGTGACAGGAAAGATCCTGCTTGATGATATGGATGTCTATGATCCGAAGGTCGACCCCGTGCAGTTGCGTGCCCATGTGGGCATGGTCTTTCAAAAACCGAATCCCTTTCCCAAATCCATATTCGACAACATAGCCTACGGACCGAAAATTCATGGAATGGGTTCCAACAAAACAGATCTGGAGGAAATCGTCGAAACAAGTCTGAAGCGCGCCGGGTTGTTCGATGAAGTCAAAGACAGATTGAAGGAACCCGGAACGGGTTTGTCCGGCGGACAGCAGCAGCGCCTGTGTATTGCCCGGGCGATTGCCGTCAGCCCGGACGTTATTCTCATGGATGAGCCGTGTTCGGCACTCGACCCCATTGCTACAGCCCGGATTGAGGAGCTGATCGACGAACTGAAACAGAATTATACGATCGTCATTGTCACGCACTCGATGCAACAGGCAGCGCGGGTGTCCCAAAAAACTGCGTTTTTCCATCTTGGCTATCTTGTCGAGGAAGGCGACACGGACATGATCTTTACGTCTCCCAACGACGAGCGTACGGAAAGTTATATTACAGGCAGAATAGGTTAGAGACCTCATTGCTTCGGAGCGGAAAGATGAGCCGCGACAGTCATATTGTTTCATCGTTTGATGATGATCTCAATCAGATAGAAACATTGCTCCTGGAAATGGGAGCGCTGGTCGAAAATCAAATTGAGAACGCCGCCAGGTCCTTGATCCGTCGAGACGTGGAGATCGGCGAAAAAGTTATCATTACCGACAAGGCCATCGACAACCTTGAGTTCGAAATCGATAACTGCACCGTGCGTATCCTTGCCCTGAGATCACCTAAAGCCCAGGACTTGCGCATGGTGGTCATTGCCCCCAAGATCGCCGCAAATCTGGAAAGAATAGGGGATTATTGCAAGAATATTGCAAAGCGAGTGAATGTTCTCGTCAATGGACGGCAATTGGGTTCGGCGGATATAACCATTGAGTCCATGAACGATTTTGTGCAGGAAATGGTCCATGACGTTCTCGATGCCTTGAAGCGGAGAGATCAGGATAAGGCTACCGATGTCTGGCTCCGGGACAGAAATGTGGACCAGATGCACAATACTCTGTTTCGCGAATTGCTGACACACATGATGGAGGATCCAAGATCCATATCCGACTGCATGCATCTTTTGTTCATTGCCAAGAATATCGAACGTATGGGAGATCATGCCACGAGCATTGCGGAGAAAGTCTATTATTTCGTCAGCGGCAAGATGTTGGAGGATGAAAGGCCCAAAAGTGATACGACGAGTTCGACAACGATCGATTCAGACGAAGCAGATGAATTGAAGTGCGATTAATGGTTTAAACGATGGAAAATATTTCAAATCCTCTTGTATTAATTGTTGAAGATGAGCCGGCGCAGCTTGAGGTCCTGAGCTACAATTTGGGCTCTGAAGGATTTCGCTTGCTTCAGGCGATGGATGGCGAAGAGGCGCTCTTGCTCGCTGAAGAACAGGAACCGGATCTGATCGTCCTGGACTGGATGTTGCCCAGTGTTCCGGGAATCGAGGTTTGCCGGCAACTGAAATCAAAAAGTGCAACTAAGAACATTCCCATCATCATGCTGACGGCGCGCGGGGAAGAGGCGGATAAGGTGAGGGGGCTTAACACCGGCGCCGATGACTACATCGTCAAGCCTTATTCCATCAACGAACTGATTGCCCGTGTGCGCGCCTTGTTGCGCCGGACCCGGCCGAGCGGTGTCGGGGCCACCCTCGAGTTCGGCGATATTCAGTTGGATTCGGAAATGCATCGCGTGACCCGAAGTGGTCATCCCGTAAAACTTGGTCCCATCGAGTATAGATTGCTGATGACATTCATGGAAAAACCCAAGCGTGTCTGGAGTCGGGAAAGTCTTCTCGACCGGGTTTGGGGCCAGGATACGTTCATTGATCTCAGGACTGTCGACGTGCATGTAGGCCGCCTCAGAAAAGCTCTTAAGTTTGGTGAAAACCCAGATCCCATCAGAACCGTCCGAGGGGCCGGATATTCCCTGGATTTCGAAGGTTGAGCTCCGCGGCTAATTTGCGCGTTGGCGTGCTTACGATTTGAACAAGCGGCGCAGCAGTCTTCGCAACAAACCTGTTTTTTGTGAGCGCGGTTTGGTCGCGGTGTCTGGCGACTTCATCCTGGGCGGAGTATCAAGTCGGGTTTCCTTGGTATCCGTGACTTGAGTGTCCATCTCTTCGACGCTCACTTCTTGTGGGGACACGTCTTGAGCGACTAAGTCCGGGGCGCTCGTGTCCTGCTCGATCTTCCGGTCTTTTAAACCGGGCCTGGAACGCGGCAACATTTCGCCTTTGTCCCAGTTTTCGATTTGCTCGCGATCCAGCATCATGCCTCTCAAATTTTTTGCCGGCCAGTTTGAGATGGATTTTACCAGATCAGCTCACCGCTGAAAATGGATTGTCCCCTGTATCTACCGGTTTCTCCAGCCAGTCTGTAAATATAAATCCGGATGCCAATGATTTCACAGCACCTATTCCCCTACAGATCTATAGGTGGGGACAAATTTATCGAAATTATTGATCCATTCCGATGAATCAAATCTGAATAGTTGTCAGACCAACTACATTTGATAATTATCGATGCAATCACAGATTGATCAGTTTTTGAGGGATCTGGAGAACAAGGCTAAAGCCGCCGACTCCATGGGCGAAACTATGGCCATAGACCCCGCGCTTTTAATACGGCTCGTGCAGGGTGTTCGCGGTAGATCAGGGGCCTTGGAGTTACTCGAGAATGACAGGAGAAAACCGGGTTATTTCGAGTTCCAGCA
>JANQOC010000330.1 GCA_028279265.1 Hyphomicrobiales bacterium | reverse complement strand
CTCACCCTTGGTCATGTTCTTGGCCAGGGAATGGATGTGATCGCGGCAGGACTCATTGTATTTCAGCATCGCACAGAACAGCTGCAGAATTGCATTGAGCTGGCCGTCCGCATGTTCGGCGAGAAGCTTGACTTTCCATTTGCCGCCGAGATCAATTACCTTGCCGTCGAGCCAGCCGATCTTCTTGTTGTTCTGGTCGAAGACGGAATAATCTCCGCCGATGCTGATCCAGTCGTGACGGATGCGATAGAAATAAGGCTTGTCGTCCCGCAGGACAAAAAATGAAAACTTCTCCGGGAAGCCAATCCATTTATAGGCCGAGCGTTCCAGGTTGATCATCTGCTGATGGTTGGCGAGATTGATGCCGAAGGCGGTAACCGGGAAACCGTTGGCGCCGTGGGTGAGCTGCAGACTGCGGCCCATCATCAGATCCAGGGTGCCTTTCCAGTTCATGCTGGCGGAAAAAAGCTTGATCACCAGGCGGCGCTCCATGCCCGTGCTTTTTTTCCAGATGGCCTTGCGATAAGCAAGCAGTCCGGTGCGTTCGCCGTTCTCGACAACTTCGCCGATGACATCCATGTCCTTGGTGAATTGTCGGGATTTAGCGCGATGGCGGCTTTGCTGATAAATGCCGATTTCGACATTGTTCAGATCCGTCAGCCACAAATTGACTGTGTATTTCTTGTACTCCGCTGATCGAGCCATTTCGTCCCCTTGCCCTCTTGCCTTTCAGGCCTTCCGCCTCTTTGACCCCAGGCCTCCGAGACATCCTGCCTCTCGCACCCAATTATGTGCCTGCGGTCAACGCATACAGGTAAACGAATCACCTGGGAGAGTGTGACATAGTTCATGAAATTTATTCCAGAGCTGGGGAAATCAAGCCTGTGGAAGACTGCCGTAAAATGCGCCTTCGGATTGTGGATAACTGCGACTTGCGGTTACGCGGCAGGCGGCGGATTGCGGGGACCGAATATCGCCGTTCCGACGCGGATATGGGTAGCGCCGAACTGGATGGCGACGTCGTAGTCGGCACTCATGCCCATGCTGAGGCCGGAAATGCCGTTGCGTTGGGCAATTTTGCGCAACAGAGCGAAATGCAGGGACGGTTCGTCTTCAATGGGCGGAATGCACATCAGCCCGGCGATCGGCAGCTGATAGGTCTCCCGGCACTGCCTGAGGAATTCATCCGCCTCCCTGGGGTCTACGCCGGACTTCTGCGACTCTTCGCCGGTGTTGACCTGGACGAACAATTGCGGCTGCCGATCGGAACGGGCGAGCTCATTGGCGATGGTGCGCGCGAGTTTCGGACGGTCAACCGTATGAATGACATCGAAGAGCTGCAGGGCATCCCGAACCTTGTTTGTCTGTAGTCCGCCGATCAGATGGAGTTCCAGGTCGGTAAAGCGCTCCCGAAGTTGCGGCCACTTTCCTTGGGCTTCCTGCACCCTGTTCTCGCCGAAAACTTTTTGTCCCGCTGCAATCACGGGATCGATATTTTCCGCCGGCTGGGTCTTGCTCACGGCAATGAGCGTGAGCTCTTCCCGTGACCGCCCGGCTTCGCCGAGTGCGGTGTCGATCTTGTTCTCCACAGCTGCCAGACGTTCCGCTGGAGACTGGGTTGCGAGATCCTGTGAGGAATTGTTGGTCATAATCCGTGGCGAAAACCCGGTGAAATCCGTGGCGAAGTTTCCGAATTCAAGGAACGTATCCTCTCCAATTCAGCCGATTTATAACGCACTTGCTGCGGGTTCCAAACAGGGAATTTCCTGTTCTCAATGCATTTATCCCTCGCCCCGCTCGGGATTATCCGGGAATCGAAGCGGCCGGGAGTTGCCGGAATCGCGCATTTGACTTGACCCCACCGCGAATTTAGGGCTCTTACGCGCCCAAAGGTCATTGAATTATAAAATTGCGAGAACCCGTTCAAATGGCAGTCGAACGTTACAACGCCGCGGAAAGCGAACCCCTCTGGCAGAAGGTCTGGGCCGACGAGAAAATATTCAGCGTCGACAACGACACTTCCCTGCCCAAATACTATGTGCTGGAAATGTTTCCCTATCCGTCGGGGCGCATCCACATGGGGCATGTGCGCAACTACACCATGGGCGATGTCGTTGCCCGGTATAAGCGGGCCAACGGCTTCAACGTTCTCCATCCCATGGGCTGGGACGCCTTCGGCATGCCGGCGGAAAACGCGGCGATGGAACGGGGCGTGCATCCGGCCGGCTGGACCTATGAAAATATCGATGTCATGCGCGGCCAGCTGAAATCCATGGGACTGTCCCTGGACTGGGACCGGGAATTCGCGACCTGCGACCGGGAGTATTACGAACAGCAGCAGCGCCTGTTCCTCGATTTCCTGGACAAGGATCTGATCTACAGGAAGAAGAGCCGCGTCAACTGGGACCCGGTGGACATGACGGTCCTGGCCAACGAACAGGTCATTGATGGACGCGGTTGGCGATCGGGCGCGACTGTTGAACAGAAGGAACTGACCCAGTGGTTTTTGCGGATCACCGCTTTTTCCGATGACTTGCTGGAAGCGCTCGACACGCTGGAACGCTGGCCGGAAAAAGTGCGCATCATGCAGCGCAACTGGATCGGCAAATCCCATGGCCTGCTGATGAGCTTCGATCTGACCGGGGATGCCTGCCCGGCGGATCAGAAGACACTGGAGGTTTACTCGACACGTCCGGATACCTTGTTCGGTGCCAGTTTCTGCGCGGTGTCGCCACAGCATCCCCTGGCCACGGCCTGTGCCGAGAACAATCCCGAGCTGCAGGAGTTTATCGCCGAGTGCGCGCGCGTCGGAACCAGCGAGGAAGATATCGAACGGGCGGAGAAGAAGGGTATCGATACCGGCATCGTCGCAGAGCACCCGTTCATTGCCGGCAAGCAGCTGCCGGTCTATGTCGCCAACTTCATCCTGATGGATTACGGAACCGGCGCCATCTTCGGCTGCCCGGGCCATGACCAGCGTGACCTGGATTTCGCGCGCAAATATGAACTGGACGTCATTCCGGTTGTCGTTCCGCCGGAGGAAGATCCGAAAACATTCGAAATTGGCGCCGAACCCTATTTGGGACCGGGCCGGCTGGCGAATTCTGATTTCCTCGACGGC
>JANQOC010000325.1 GCA_028279265.1 Hyphomicrobiales bacterium | reverse complement strand
CGATCTTTGTTTACCAGCCGGCAAATAGCTCCGCCAGTTGGATAGTAAACACCGGTAACACCACCGGTTCCGATACTAATAAATTTTGTCTGTGCTTCTGCACCTGTTGGAATGGCCAATGAGAATCCCAAAGCCAGACCAGCACCAATTGTCAGTAGTTTCTTCAATTTTTCCTCCTAATTTCCTAACAGATTTTGCTAGAGATAAAGACAGATTAGCATAATAATTTCATCTGTGTAGTACGAATAATATTCGACCTTTGACTATGTAATATCAATGGTCTTGATGCGTCATTCAAATAATCCGTAAACGATTAATATCTTAAACGGAATATTGAGATTTCATCCGATGACAGCCAATAGCCGCCGGGCCTATTGTTTCTTAAATTTGAAAAGTGTTTCCAGCGTGAGTAACTCTGCCTTAAAATAGAGCATCACGATACCGAATAGCTTGTTCTGCGAGTCGAATAGGTGTCGCCTGACCGTCATAACGAGTTCACCTGCTGAAATCGCCAGTAAAGAAGATAGATTTTGATCCGGCTTCGAGCATCTTATGGACTGCTCCATACGGGCCAGGTTTACACCAGGGAGCTGAAGGAGGACCGAAACCGGCTCAGACTGCTCGAATTTTGAGCCGGCATGATCGTAAACGCTGTGCTCGAGATAGACATTTGTGCACATGACGCGTTGTCCATTCTGCAAGTTCAATAATTGGAGAAATCTGTAGGGAGATCCTGTCACAGCTCCGCCAGCCACCGAGGCTGGCAAATGCTCCAGACTCGACGATTCTCTCAGAACGTGTTTCGTACCGGTTGCAAAATCAACAAGGCCATTCCAGTCCGCATCAAAATTCATACCCAGCATAACAGGCATATCGTCCGGACGAACATATGTTCCGCGCCCTTGCTGGACGTGAACCAGTCCTTCTCGTTCGAGCACCGACATGGATTGCCGGATCGTCGCACGGGTGACACCAAATCGTGCAGACAATTTTTCCAGGGTTGGAAGCCGCTCCCCCGGCGACCATTTCCTTGCTTCTATCCAGGTCCGTAATTGTTTGGCAATTTGAGCATAGACGGGCTCACTGGATTTCTTTTTGGTCAGAGCTTTTTCCCGAATGCAGCTGTTAACTTTATTGACGGGAAATTAATTCAGATAGGCCGGCAGCGAAATCAATAAACGATTGTTTGCTAAACGTTAATTTGTCTTTTCTTTAATTTTCAAAATACGCCGATATTTGACGTGAAACTCTGAACCTGTCGGACCACCATTCTCATCATAAATTTGTCTCCCCGATAAGAGCGTTTGGAAACAAGAATGGCTTTGTCCGCGGTGTCACGAAGAATCGTATAGAGCACGGCACAGGGAAAGCTTTGTGATATGTCCAGATGCCCTGCTGTACGGGAATTTGGAAGTTCAACTCCGATCGTCTTCTCACAGGTACCAAACAGGCTCCCGTCCAAATCGAGGATCACTTCCAGGGTTTGGTGATGGAGAATGTTAAACGGTGACTTTTCGTATATGACTTCATCCAAATATGTTTCGTCCAAAGCATAAACACTCCCATCCACTGAATGAGACTTCAGAATGTATTGATAAGTTTCGGCTGTTCGGTCGATCGACTCAACGAAGCTCGGCAGACCTTCTGCGCGTTCGGTTTCCACAAGCAATGGCTGATCGCCTTCGACGTCAGATTCGAATTGATCCCGATCCACCGAAATGGACATCAATATGCTGGGCGTTTTCGGTTTTTCCCGAACATAGGTTCCCCGGCCTCTGTGCCGAACAATCAGACCATCGCTTTCCAGGACGCTCAAGGCCTGACGGACGGTTGCACGGGCCACACCGAATTCGTCGACCAGATGGGCGATCGTTGGCAACTTATCGTTGGGTAGCCAGAAGCCGTCGTTAATTCTTCCTCGAATCAGTGTCGCTATCTGCAGATAAAGAGGCGTATCATCAGCTCTCCCCTGCCCGGCACTATCGTCACTCTCATTCAAGCTGCCACCTGCATTATTTTGGACCGATCTTAAATCGTCCGGTCCGCATCCAGCTTTTCCCAGGTAACAAAACTAATCAAAGCGCACTAAGTTGCTGACGAATCAGTGGAATTATTGCCAATTCAGAAACGTGGAACGCTGCCCCTAGCTTGCGCTCGCCAAATCACCTCATAGGAAATATGCATGAAAATATAACAAAGCCGCATGAGCTTGTATATATGCAATTTTTCCTAGGTTTTTCGGTCGAGATGGAATGTGAAATTGCTTGCTGATAAGCTCTTACACTCCAAAAAACGCAAGAAATCCGGGAATAATCAAAAATTTCAGGATATGCACGATTTGTACTGTACAACCTCGGAAATTTGTCTATACAATTACAAATATCTTTTTGATATATCAAAATGTAGTTTACCAAATTTTTGGAAATATCATGCAGATATGTTTTGTATAGCGTGATCGGCGACCATAGATATACAGATTGAATTGAGGGAAGGAAGGGATTGATCCATGAACGTCCTACGAAAAAATGAGCAGCGCTCAGAGGTTTCAAAAAACGCTTCCCAGAACCTGGATAAATCCTCAACACCGGCAACTCTACCGGAACTCGCTTATGCGCAGCTTGAAGAATGGATTTGCACAGTCCAGCTGGAACCAGGTGAAGTTCTATCGGAGATTGATATCGCCAATCGCCTGAATATTGGCCGTACACCCGTTCGCGAAGCCCTGCAAAAATTGGCATCGGAAGGACTCGTGGTCATTCTCCCCCGTCGCGGCGTGTTGGTATCCGAGATCAATGTCGGCAGACAGCTTGAACTTATTGAAGTCAGACGTGTGCTTGAAAAATTCATGGTGGAAAGTGCCGCGAGTCGTGCGGGACAAGCAGAGCGCGATCAATTGTTTGCTCTTGCAGACGAAATTGAAAAGGCCGAGAGAGATAACAACGCCGAACAGTTTTTGGATCTCGAACAACAATTCAATAAAGTTTTGACAGAAGCCTGCCGAAATAGATTTGCCAGCAAAACCATGACTTTGCTTAACGGCCAGTCGAGGCAGTTCTGGAATTTCTACTATAAGGATGTCCTGGATCTCAAAAAGTGCGCGGCAATTTATGCGGAGCTTTCCCGATTCATTGCCCGGGGCAACACCCAGGAAGCAAGTCGCATGAGTGATGTCTTAATCGACTACATTGACGAATTTACCCATGCCACCCTCAAACAGCGAGGTCCCGGCAGCTACTAAGTCAACTGTCCGAGGTTTCAATTGGGTAGCCCACAATGCTTCCCCACTCTGTCCATGAGCCATCATAGCTGCGGACATTTTTGAGATGGCGGAATTGGGTCAGAACGAAATAAGCGAGAGTCGCACGATGGCTCAGTCGGCAGTATGAGATAATCTCCTTATAGCCGTCGAGATTGTAGGGGCTTAGCAGCTCAGACAGCTCCGCTTCGGATTTGAACGTTTCGTCCTCAGGATTCAAAAACTCTTCAAAAAAGAGGTGCCGGGCGCCGGGAATTTTTCCATTTCGCTCGGCCCCAACATCCGGTTCTCCTGGAGGACTGACGCGTTCGCCGGAATACTCTTCCGGAGACCGATGATCGAGAATCAGCACCTCCGGACGATCGAGGGCGTTCAGAACATATCTTCTCAACGCTCTCATGGATTCATCCCTGGCTCCAACTTCGTAGCTTTTTGCTGAAACGGTGGGAACATCAGATGTCAGTTCACGCCCTTCACTGATCCATCTTTTGCGCCCCCCATTCAATAATCTGACGTCCTTGTGGCCGCAATACTTCAGAACCCACCACCCATACGTCCCAAACTGCACGGGATCACCAAATACGACAATTGTCGTATCATTATCGATCCCCAAGGCACCCAGTCTGGCGGCGAAATCAGCCGGCGCGGGGAAATCCCTGGTACTCTCGTCCCAAAGAAACTGCTTCCAGTTAACGCCCAAGGAACCGGGTATGTGTCCCTGGTCATAGGTGTCCGTATTGACACGATCAATCTCCAGAACACGCACATTGTCATTCGACTTTTGCGCATCCAGCCAATCGCAATCCACCAAAGCTTCCGTTTTCATTTATGTGTTATTACCTCTGGTTTTTGATCAATACTGATCCTGTTACAACATTCCGTTCCACTTTAAGAATGTAAACCAAGCCAGCAAAATCGTTCCGACAATCAGCGTACGATCCAGATTTGGCGGTGTGTTCTTCATGAAATTCAGTTCTTCAGGCCGGTGTGACAGCTCCGCCGAAATATTGAATTTGCAGATAGTAAGTCCAGACGACAAATAGAGCCGCATAGAACAAAGCCGTCAAGATTGCGCCGATAAAATAGTTGCCGAATGAAAATACACTACCAATGAATCCAGCGATAAACGCGATCAATGACAATAAGCCCACTTGCGCCCAGTCAACGGTTGCCCAATCTATAAACACTTCATTTCTCCTTGCCTGTGGGATGTGAGATTTGCAAATTATGCTATGAGATTGTTGAATTCAACTTCATCATGCCCGGTGTCATATACTAGTTTTTGATCGACAATGGGGCAATCTCGCGGAACTTCATGCAAAATCAAAGGATTTCGATCTTAAGTTCCGGCTTCATCGGCAGCATCTGAGATTTCATCACCTGGGATATGTGATATCTCTTTGCTGACACATTTGAAATGAATTGGGGTGGATCATGGACCTACAGCTGCAGGGGAAACGCGCACTGATAACAGGTTCCACATTAGGAATAGGCCGTGCCATTGCCAAAGCCTTGATACATGAAGGCGCGGAGGTGATTGTCACGAGCCGCGACGAGTCGCGGGTTGAAGCAACGGTTGCGGAGCTCGCACAACATGGAAAAGTTTCAGGAATCGATGCGGATTGCGCCACCGCGGAGGGCATATCTCGACTGATCGAATTCGCCAATAACACCGGTAACATCGATATTCTGGTGAACAATGTCGGCTATTTCGAAGTCAAACCCTTCGACGAAATCCAAGATGCGGACTGGCAGAAAACCTTTGATTTAAACATCATGAGCGGCGTGCGACTGTCCCGTGCGTTTATGAACAAAATGATGCAAAACAATTGGGGGCGGATAATCTTTATCGCCTCCGATCAGAGTTCAAAACCCAATCCAGTGATGATCCATTATGCCATGTCGAAGACCGCACAGATATCGATTGCACGGGGTTTGGCTGAATTGACGAAAGGCAGCGCCGTAACCGTCAACTCAGTACAA
>JANQOC010000308.1 GCA_028279265.1 Hyphomicrobiales bacterium | reverse complement strand
CCCCCTTTGAATTGGACTGAACTGGGCCACATTGCCAATGGTTTGCCAGAAGTTCCGTAATCCTTCCCGGGCACCATTGCGTCCGTCCCGCATCAGCCCTTCGGCGACCACAACGGCATTCATGGCCCCGGCACTGGTGCCGCTAATCGCCTCAATCTCGAGGTTCGGCTGTTCGAGAAAACAATCAAGAACACCCCAGGTGAAAGCGCCATGAGCACCTCCACCCTGCAGTGCCAGATTGATTTTTTTAACGCCTCCGGAAGTGGAGTTATTCATTGGGCGACCCAGCCACCGTCAATCGACAGCGAAGCGCCTGTGATTGAGGACGCCGCGTCACTGGCAAGGAAAACAGCAAACGCGCCGACTTCCTCGACTCCGACAAACTTCTTCGTCGGTTGTCCCCCGAGCATGACATCCCGGATCACTTCGTCTTCAGTGATACCCCGCGCCGCCGCTGTGTCCGGGATCTGCTTATCGACCAGGGGTGTGCGCACATATCCCGGGCAAATTGCGTTGACCGTGATCCCTTGTTCCGCAACCTCAAGGGCCACCGTTTTGGTCAGTCCCAGCATACCGTGTTTCGCGGTCACATAAGCGGACTTGAACGGCGAGGCCACAAGACCGTGGGCCGAGGCAAGGTTTATGATCCGCCCCCACCCCCGCTCCTTCATTTGCGGGAGCACGGCCCGGGTTGTATGGAAGGCACTGGTCATGTTGATGGCAATAATTGCATCCCATTTGTCGACGGGAAATTCATCCACCGGACAAACATGCTGTATACCGGCATTGTTTACGACAACATCCACCTTGCCCAGTTTTTTCGTTGCCTGGGCAATGAGATCCGAGATTTCATCTGCTTTCGTCATATCGGCGCCGTGATATTCAACCACGGTGCCATAGGTGTCGGCCAGGCGCGCCCGCTGGCTCTCAATTTCATCCGGATCGCCAAATCCATTCAACATGACCCCCATGCCCGCCTGACAGAAGGCTTCGGCAATTCCGAGACCGATTCCGCTCGTGGAACCCGTCACAACGGCAATTTTCTGTTCTGGCATTGCTTTCGTCTCTCTCTGTTCTGTGAATTCTTTGACCTGTGCATTGTTAACCAAATGAGGACGACTTCTGGTGAATCTATCCTTCGATCAGGTTCTCACACGTTATGTTGCACAGCAAAAACCTAATTCCGTTTCAGATCAAGCCCCTTCTTCGTCGCTTCCCACCTGACCTCCCACTGCGCCTCCCACTGGCTGCCCGGTCGTACCAACAAGCTTGTTTTTAAAGAATTTGCCCGGCTGTAACCCGTCCAAACCGGTGAATTGGACCGCCCAGTTACGGCCCCCTACTAAAATTTCTCAATTTCGAATATTATATTGTTTCGATCTGTAAACTGTCTGCCGGTCTCGATCCATGCCGCGTTACAATGAAAGGACCCGCCTCGGCCCCCTTTCGGTCCCGAAAACTCCCTCTTTTCCGTTCAGGAGGAAGGAAGGTTCGCGGTCGTTTACCCAGGCTATCAGCCAGTTAATCGAAGCGGGAACAGAAGGCTACGATAAGAAGACACGGCGACGATTGATGATTGTCAACGTCGCTGCTTATCTCATTGTGCTTGCATCCCTGAATTACGCGGTCCTCTACTCGGTCACGGATTTCTTCAAGTACCAGATTGTTGTTTACGCCAACATATTTCTGATGGTTGTGGCCCTGCTGGTTCCCTACACTCATCGCTTCAGTGATATCGCCGGCGGGGTGATCGTGGCCATCGCCGAGTTTATCATGATGTTTTACCTGATCTCCGTCCTCGGACGCGATTCCGGTATTCAGATCAACTACATTATTGCTGCCGCCATACCGTTCCTCATCTTCGATCTGAAACGCATCTGGCTCATCCTTTCCATGGTCACATTCGCACTTGTGTTTCACCTTGCTGCCTGGTTCCTGTTTCCTGCCGACATGGCGGCCCAGATTGCCGAGCCTTTCCTGCTGACGAATGTTTATGTGACCTCGGCCATTACCACCTTTTGCATTGTGGCCATTGTCGCTTATTACGCCATGACCCTGGTGAGCACTGCCGAAGCCCAGACAGATACACTGTTGCGCAACGTCCTGCCTGAGTCCGTTGCCGAGCGCCTGATGCAGGCGCCGGACCGATCGATCGCCGACAGTTTCCCCTCGGCGACGGTTTTGTTCGCAGATCTCGTCGGCTTTACGCCAATGAGTAAGAACCTGGGTGCCGAGGAAACCGTACGTCTCCTCAACAATATCTTTTCAGAGATTGACAATCTTGCCACCCAGTATGATCTCGAGAAAATCAAGACCATTGGTGATGCCTATATGGTCGCCGCCGGCATTCCACAACCGGACCCGGATCACGTGCGAAAAATGGGCGCATTTTCTCTGGAGCTCCTGGAAAAAGTACAGGAGATCTCCAGCGCTTACGACGGCACCCTGAACGTCCGGGTCGGCATCGACACCGGACCGGTAACCGCCGGAGTAATCGGTCGGCGAAAATTTTCCTACGATGTCTGGGGGGACACGGTGAATCTCGCATCCCGCATGGAAAGTCACGGTTCTGTCGGTAAGGTTCATGTCTCCAGCGCGTTCAAGAGTGCCGCTGATCAGCATTTTCATTTTACCGAGCGTGGTGTGATTGACG
>JANQOC010000289.1 GCA_028279265.1 Hyphomicrobiales bacterium | reverse complement strand
TCCGCGCAAGATCATTTGCCGGAACAAACAGGCCCCGCTCCACCTCGTACTCCCGGACGATCCCGGTAATATCCGATTTTCCGGAGATCTGGCCCTGGGTTCGCGTCGTTGCACTTTTCAGTTCCAGCGGCACAAACCCGCGATCAACAAATATCAGAGTTGCATCGGGAAGCTCTAGCGGCGCGACAATGCGCCAGCCCGGACGCCCGGCGTCCAGCGCGTAGAAGTGCAGCTCCTTTGTATGATCGAATGTACCACGAACGCGAATGCGGTAATATTCCACATCACGATCCCGGTTCCAGAATGATTGGACTTCACTCAGGGTACGTTCGCTGCCGGTGGCCCGGTTTTCAATCTTCCGGATTAAATCTTCTTTCCAGTTCAGGCGCTGCCACTGCCAGCTGCCAAGCCCTATCAGGATGACTGTCGCCACCAGTGTCAACAAGCTTAGCCACAGCAGCATTGGGGATTTTGCGCCTGGAGTTGGGCTGCTGGTCATGCCTGATCCTTAGTCAAGGTCGTTGTTGTCAAACTTGGCTTCAGCGGCACGGTTGCGATACTGAAGGGCGACAAGTACGGCCTTGAACGGCCGTAGCAGCAGCAGACACAGTGCTGCCGTGACCGGAAGCCAGACGGCACCGTGGACCCAGTAGGGAGGCTGATAAAGAACTTCCATTGTCAGGATCCCGGCAACAACAATAAAGCCAACGAACATGATAATGAAAACAGCAGGGCCATCTCCGGAGTCCGCGAATTCAAAGGACTGGTCACAATGCCTGCACGCCTTTGCGATGGTTAAAAACCTGGAAAAGAGCTTGCCTTCGCCGCAGCTGGGACAAACCCCGGTTAGACCAATTCGCAATAGAGACGGAGTGTTGCGGACAACACTTTCATTCATATCGCCAACCACTTGAAACGCCGAACCGGTTGCCGGCGGAATTGCCGAGGGGCGGGAATAGGGCAGAGGGTCAATGCTCGGCCCGTTCTCGCCCCCGATGTCGATACGCTCTGCTTTAGCCGTGCGGTGTTCAGGCACCCCAGACATAGATGCAGGCAAACAGGAACAGCCAGACAACGTCGACAAAGTGCCAGTACCAGGCCGCGGCCTCAAACCCGAAATGCTGTTTCGGTGTGAAATGCCCGGCCATGGCACGGAACAACATAACCGCCAGGCAGATTGTTCCCACAATGACATGGAATCCATGGAAGCCTGTGGCCATGTAGAATGTCGCACCGTAGATGTTGTCAGCAAAACTGAAGCCTGCATGGCTGTACTCATAGGCTTGCAAAGCCGTAAACAGAATGCCCAGGACAACGGTGAAGAACAATCCCCAGATCAGTCCCTTGCGATCGTTTTTAAGCAGGGAATGGTGCGCCCAGGTAACCGTCGTTCCGGAGGTCAGCAGGATCAATGTATTGACCAGGGGCAGATCCCAGGGATTAAAGGTCTTGATATCCGCCGGTGGCCATTGTCCGCCGGTAACCTCGTTCCGCTCGACAAGCCCTGTCAGAAGTTCGGTGCCCGGCACCTGCTGCACTTCGTTCGGGAAAAGCGCGACATCAAAATAGGCCCAGAACCATGCGACAAAGAACATCACCTCAGAGGCAATGAACATGATCATCCCATAGCGGAGGTGCAACTGCACAACCGGTGTGTGATCCTTGGAGTCCTGGGCTTCTTTGATGATATCCCGCCACCACATGAACATTGTAAACATGATGCCGATAAGGCCGAGAACGAGAACCAAGGAGCCTGAGTCATGGAAATACATGACGGCGCCGATTGCCGTTATAAACGCGGTCACGGCGCCAACGGCAGGCCATGGACTGGGATCGACCAAATGATAGTCATGGTGCTTTGCGTGTGCTTCCGCCATTGCTAACTCCTGCTCGCTTTCAATTTGTCTCTGTTCATCTTCTCTGTGTTCATCGTCCTGTCAGGCCTTCTGTTCGCCCTCAAATTTTACTTACCCTATTGCCGACGCATTACATTTATTTCTTGGCACTAAATTCCCGGTTTTCATGTTCCTGAAGGTTTGTCCGATTGCCCGGTGGCTTCGGCCGATTTCTCGTCTTCAATTGCAAAGAACGTATATGACAAGGTGATCTCTTTAATCGATTTCGTATCCGGATCATCAAGAATGGCCGGGTCGATATAAAAATCCACAGGCATATCAACGGTCTGTCCCGCGGTCAGCTTTTGTTCGGTAAAGCAAAAACAGGCGACTTTATTGAAATAAGCTCCGGCGGATTCCGGTGTGACGTTGAAGGAGGCGGTCCCCCACGTGTCTGAACCTGCTTTGTTGGTCGCTTTGTAGAAAGCCAGAGACGAATCGCCGATCTTAATCTCGACGGTTCGCTGTACCGGGGTAAATTCCCAGTTCAGGCCGGGGGCAATGTTGGCATCGAAACGAACGGTGATCTTGCGATCGACAATACGGTCCGCCGGTCCGCTGGCCTTTTGGGTCGTCCCACCATAACCGGTGACCTGGCAGAAAAGCTGATAGGCGGGGACGGCAGCAAACGACAGACCCGTCATCAATATGACGACACCGACCAGGGACAGGGCAACGGTTTTATGCCGCCCTTCAGATTTTTCATCCCTTATGTTGTGTCCCTTGCTCACCTTGTATTCATCCGTTTATTCAACCGTCCTGAATTCCGATTTCCATTTCCCAAACCGTTAACTTTCGCGTTTGCCCGATATCTGCCCACAGCGAGTAAATCCCTCACCTCAGACTAAATATCATTTGGCCTGACCGGCCAGGAACCTCCCCATAACCAAGCTTCACTTACATCGGACGATTTACAACATTACCGCCAAGGCGAAATACCGTAATGACGAAAAACATAACCGCCAGTCCCGCCAGTGCGATGGCAATAGCCAGCGAGCGTCGTTTCTGCTTTTTCCGTCGATCATCCTCCTCGGCCACTTATGCCCCCCAGACATTCAAACTGAGCAAAGTCGGCGCAGCCACAATTTTTTCGACCAGCAATATCGCATAAAGCGCAAAAAGATAGACAATCGAATACAGGAAAAGTCGCTTTGCCGGTTTATGATCCTCGGCCTCTTGCCGCCAAAGCACAAAAGCGAGCCTGAAAAACTGGAGCCCGAGTAATGTGGCCCCAAGCGCATAGGCGATGCCACCGATATTCACGAATAGCGGTGCCAAGGAAAAGCCAACAAGCAAGATTGTGTATATTAGAATCTGTTTGCGGGTCTCCTGCAGGCCCGCAACGACCGGTAGCATAGGAACACCGACGCGTTCATAGTCCCGCATCCGGTAGAGAGACAGGGCCCAAAAATGCGGCGGGGTCCAAAGAAATATGATCGCGAACAGCAGTATGCTCTCAATACCTACAGATCCGGTCGCCACAGCCCAGCCGATCATTGGCGGAAAGGCTCCTGCAGCGCCGCCGATGACGATATTCTGCGGTGTCCGTCTCTTGAGGAGCATGGTGTAGATGAAGATGTAGAAACCGATGGTCAACGCCAACAGTGCCGCGGCGAACCAATTTGCCACCAGCCCCAAAACCAGAACCGAACCGAAGGCCAGTATCGTCCCGAATGTCAGGGCCTGATCCGGTGATATCCGGCCTCTGGGTATGGGACGGGACGTTGTCCGCTGCATGTTTGCGTCAATATCCGCGTCATACCACATGTTCAGGGCCCCGGATGCGCCGGCACCACAGGCAATGCAGATCAGGGCCGCGACAGCGAGAACAGGATGCACGGGTACCGGAGCCAGAACAAGTCCAACAAGTGCCGTGAAGATCACCAGCGACATGACCCGAGGCTTCATCAGGGCAATATAATCCCCGACATCGCTATCGTTTGGCGCGATGACAAGCTCGGACTGCGGTGCGGATATGCTGGTATCAGACATGGCTCTCAATTATACCCTGCGCTCTTAAAAACTTACCTGGTCCCCGGTTTCGAAGGGCCTTACTTAACCCGTGGCAATTCCTCGTAGGAATGGAATGCCGGTGGGGACGGAAGGGTCCACTCCAGTGTTGTCGCGCCTTCACCCCACGGATTGTCCGCAGCTTTCTCTTTTTTAGAAAACGCGCTGTAAACGCCGTAGAGGAAAATCAGGACACCCACGGCCGAAAGATAGGACCCGATGGAAGAAACATAGTTCCAGCCGGCGAAGGCATCCGGGTAGTCGACATAGCGGCGAGGCATGCCTGCCAGACCCAGGAAATGCTGCGGGAAGAACACGAGATTCACCCCGATAAATGTCACCCAGAAATGCAGTTTGCCGATCGTTTCACTGTAATTGTATCCCGTCATTTTCGGGAACCAGTAATACCAGCCGGCGAAAATGGCGAACACCGCGCCCAGGGAAAGAACATAATGGAAGTGAGCCACGACATAGTAGGTGTCATGCATAGCGCGGTCGACACCGGCATTGGCGAGAACCACGCCCGTGACACCGCCAACGGTGAACAGGAAAATAAATCCAAGAGCCCAGATCATCGGTGTACGCAGGGAGATCGATCCGCCCCACATGGTCGCGATCCAGGAAAATATCTTAACGCCGGTTGGAACCGCAATCACCATGGTTGCAAACACGAAATAAGCCTGGGTATCGACACTCAACCCGGCAGTGTACATGTGATGAGCCCAAACGATGAACCCGACTATACCGATAGCCACCATAGCATAGGCCATGCCGAGATAACCAAACACGGGCTTACGGGAAAACGTCGAGATAATCTGGCTGATCATGCCAAAACCCGGAAGGATAAGAATGTACACCTCCGGATGGCCAAAGAACCAGAAAAGATGCTGGAACAGGACCGGATCACCACCGCCGGACGGGGTAAAGAATGTGGTGTCAAAATTCCTGTCGGTCAGGAGCATAGTGATCGCGCCGGCAAGGACAGGCAGCGACAGCAGCAGTAGAAATGCAGTGACCAGGATTGACCAGACAAACAACGGCATTTTGTGCAGCGTCATGCCCGGCGCACGCATATTGAATATGGTCGTAATAAAGTTGATCGCCCCCAAAATCGACGAGGCCCCGGCTATATGCAGCGACAGGATCGCCAGATCCATTGCCGGCCCGGGTTGCGCCGTTGTCGAGAGCGGCGGATAAATCGTCCAGCCTCCTCCGACGCCGTTGCCCCCCGACGGACCTTCGACGAACAGCGAAATGATTAGCAGTGCGAATGATGCCGGCAGGAGCCAGAAGGAAATATTGTTCATCCGCGGGAATGCCATGTCCGGCGCCCCGATCATGAGCGGAACGAACCAGTTACCGAAACCTCCGATCATGGCCGGCATGACCATGAAGAAGATCATGATCAGTCCGTGACCGGTGGTGAAGACATTGTAGGTATGCGGATTTGAGAATATCTGCATACCGGGTTCCTGCAGTTCCATTCTCATGGCGACCGACAGCACGCCGCCGAACACTCCGGCCACAATTGCGAACAGCAGGTACATTGTCCCGATATCTTTGTGGTTGGTCGAATACAACCACCGTTTCATGCCAGTAGGTGTATGATCGTCGTGATCTCCGGCTTTTGCACCATAGGCCATGATCTATTTCCTCGCTTTAATGCCTGTGATCACCGATATCGGTAGGACTATCGGTTCACTTGAGTTTGTTGTCTGTCTGGATTGATTTCGGTGTTGGCGACATTCGTTATGCCGCGTCTTTTCAGTTCAGCCTGCAGGAGAACCTTGCGCGCTTTTTCTTCATCTTCCTGAACGGTCTTCAGCCAGTTTGCGTATACGCTGTTGGAGACCACATGGACGGCGATGGGCATGAATGCATGGCGGATACCGCAAAGTTCCGAGCACTGGCCGTAATAGACACCCTCTTTTTCGGCCTTGAACCAGGTTTGGGTAACACGACCGGGCACACCGTCGATTTTCGATCCGAATGCGGGGATCGTCCAGTTGTGGATCACGTCACTGGCGGTCACCAGGACATGGACAACTTTGTTCACGGGCACGACAACAGGATTGTCCACGGCCAGCAGGCGTGGGGCCTCGAAACCTTCCTTGCGTGCAGCTTCCAGTTCTGCGTCTTCGAGCATCACTGAATCGAAACTGACATCGGAGTCCGGATACTCATAGCTCCAGTACCATTGATTGCCGATAGCTTTGATCGTTACGTCCGCGGGTGGATAGGCGTGCTGAGCATACAGCAGCCGGAAGGACGGCACGGCAATAACAATCAGGATGAAGATCGGTATAACTGTCCACAGAACTTCGATGGTCGTATTATGGGTTGTTTTCGAAGGTACCGGATTGGCCTTTTCATTGAACCGCATGACCACAATAACCAGTAGCGCAAGGACGAACAGCGCAATCAGGGTTATGATAATCAGCAGCAGGTTATGAAAAGATTCGATCTGATAGGCTATGGGAGTCACGCCTTTCTGAAATCCCAATTGCCAGTTTTCCGGCTTGCCCTGGGCCAATGATTGGCCGGTTCCGGCGACGACAGCGCCGATCAAAGCGAATATTCTGACTAGTACCCCCGATCCAAAGATCACCCGGGACATTCGTTTGCTCATTTATGGCATCCTTTGACCTTGAAACCACTTTCGCGGTGAAATCGCTTTCGCAGTCTTACCGATATGGATAGGGCTTAACGTCTTGATCCACCCCATTTGTCTCTCTTTCCGCACCTGCTGATAAAGCTGAACCGACTTACCCCGACGCATCACAGCTTACGGATCCTTCAATCTGAATAGAATTTGTCATCCCCATACCCCCCCGGGTTAAAGGAACAAATTCCGGTTTTATCTTTATACAAAAATGAATTTTCTTGAAAGAGAGGAAACCGGACCAACATTCACTCAGTTGTGTAAAAAGTTCAAACCATAATAAGCCCGGTGTTGCAACTCTTTGCAATCATCGAGGAGTGCGGCAAATTCTCTCATTTTTCAGTTGGATCGCTGATTATTCTCGGCCCCTGATCCGTGAATTTTGGATTGTGCGTCTAATTTTAGCCCCAAAGATGATCGACGACGGTGAAGAACGGCATATATCGATCCAAGTTTCAATTGTCACGGGCTATTTCTCGAACTAAACAAGGGGGGCAAAATTGTCCAAATCGACCAAGAGACATCTGGGTGTTCAGGACATTGCCCCGGAATTCTGCCAAAATTTGAGCTTCTGATAGAAGTTCAGCTGAACCGCATCTGCGCTTCAGTCAGAATTATATAATTGCCGGACCGAATTTGGCCGGAACTGACCGGTTTACAGGACCGCCTGATCTGAGCTTACGCGTAATTAGAGAAAACTATGAGACTCTGTCACCCCAGATATTTGACGATTTTCGCTATTGCCTCCTGGCTTATGGTTGCGACCTCGTCCGAAGTAAGGGCTCAGGCCGGAAATATCGTCGCCACCCATGGGGCATGGCAGGTGAGCTGCGGGAAACCACCGGGGGCAAGCGCTGAAAAATGCGCCCTCGTACAGAGTGTCACCGCCGAAGACCGACCAAATGTCGGACTGACCGTTATTTTTCTGAAATCAATTGATGGAAAAAAACGTTTGTTGCGAGTTGTGGCCCCTCTCGGTGTCCTGCTGCCGACGGGTCTCGGTCTGAAGATTGATGACAAGGACGTGGGTAATGCACCGTTTTTAAAATGCGGCAAAATTGGATGTATCGCCGAAGTCGTGGTCACCGGGGAATTGGTGGAAAAAATGCAAAAAGGTGGAACCGCCGTGTTTATTATTTTCCAGACCCCAGAGGCGGGAATTGGGATTCCCATTTCCCTGACGGGTTTCACGCCAGCCCTGAAAGCTTTGAAATAAGAAAGCTTTGAAATAAGACGTCTATCGACGTCTCAAACCGATCATCAACTTGATATAACGACTTCCTCCATCAAACTGAACGACTCCTGATTTGGCCCGCTAAATTGTGGCGGCTGCACAATTGTGTCGGCTCCTATTTTAATTTTGAAATATGCGGTCCTTTGCACTTGATCCACTCTAAAAAGTCACAGCTTCGAAATCATGTGTGGTGTTCGTCGAATTGTCGTTGACAATTATTTCTTCAAACGACAACATTCGCCGAACTT
>JANQOC010000280.1 GCA_028279265.1 Hyphomicrobiales bacterium | reverse complement strand
GCCGAACGCAAATCATCCATGAGCTGCAGGACTTCCTTACGGGTCTCACCGAGTCCGACCATAATGCCCGACTTGGTGAACATGTTGGGATCGATTTCCTTGACTTTCTGCAAAAGTCTCAGGGAGTGAAAATATCGGGCTCCGGGTCGTATATCCAGATACAGGGACGGCACGGTCTCCAGATTATGATTGAAGACATCCGGTTTCGCTTCAACAACGACTTCCAGCGCGCCTTCTTTGCGGAGGAAATCCGGTGTGAGAACTTCAATGGTTGTACCCGGCGCATGCTTTTTGATGGCCCGGATCACCCTGGCAAAATGAAGCGCTCCGCCATCTTCCAGATCGTCCCGGTCCACGGAAGTTATGACAACATGTTCAAGACCGAGTTTGGCGACGGCATCACCGACATTCTCAGGCTCGTTTTCATCCAGGGGTCCGGGCAGTCCGGTCTTCACATTACAGAAAGCACAGGCGCGCGTGCAGGTATCGCCCATGATCATCATGGTCGCATGCTTTTTGGACCAACATTCGCCAATATTCGGACATCCCGCTTCCTCGCAAACGGTGGTCAGATTATTGTCCCTCATCAGGGCTTTGGTTTCGTTGAACACGCGCGATCCCGGCGCCTTGACTCGTATCCAGTCGGGCTTACGCATCATTGGCTGATCCGGCTTGGAAGCTTTTTCCGGATGCCGCGGCTGCGATGACGGGTCTTTATCGCCGAGTTTGTTGATAACCGTAACCATGAAGATTTCTAGTCCTGATCTTTTCGCTTGGTTCTGTAACTTAGATAATTATACCCGCTATAATGACGACAATGATCGCTCCAACCGCCGCAATAATAACCTGTTCCAGGAAGGCATTCCCCAGATTCAGCTTAATATTGAACTGCTGTGCCAGAAAACCGCCGACAAAGGAACCGATGAGACCGGTGATGAGATAGCGGATAAGTCCGCCGCCGCCGACTACGAAACTCGCCAGAAAACCGGCAATTATGCCGATGACGATCCATGTGATTAAAGCCTTTGAATCCATGACGATAACCTCTCTTTCAAAAAATCGCCGAGAAACATTGCTGTTCATTATATAGCCGCAGAACCGCCAATTACCAATGGATTTGGGCGTAATTGCTTTACAGGGGTGCGCGCCTAATCGGGCTTAACTAAATGTGAATCACGCGATCATAGGCATCCAGAACGGATTCGTGCATCATTTCCGACAGCGTCGGATGCGGGAAAACCGTATGCATGAGTTCCTGTTCGGTTGTCTCGAGAGTTTTGGCGATGCCATAACCCTGAATGAGTTCCGTGACCTCGGCACCGATCATATGCGCCCCGAGCAGTTCGCCTGTCTTGGCATCGAAGATGGTTTTGATAAGACCCTCGGGTTCACCCAGCGCCACCGCCTTGCCGTTGCCCTGGTAAGGAAAGCGGCCGACTTTGATGTCATAACCCTGCTCTGTGGCAGCCTGTTCCGTCAATCCGACGGAAGCGACTTGCGGGCGGCAATAGGTACATCCGGGAATGTTCGATGTCTGCATGGGATGGACATGATCCAGCCCGGCAATTTTTTCAACACAGAGAATGCCTTCATGGCTGGCCTTGTGTGCAAGCCAGGGCGGTCCGGCGACGTCACCAATGGCGTAAATTCCGGGCACACCTGTTTCACACCACTCATTAATCGATATATGACCTTTCTCGACTTTCACACCAACTTCTTCAAGGCCCATATTCTCCACATTGCCGGTTATGCCGACGGCGAGTATGACCCTGTGGACTTCCGTCGTTTCCTGCGACCCGTCCGCCAGTTTCAGCTGAACATTGACATTGTCCCCCTGGGGCGAAAGAGACTCAACGGTAGCGCCGGTATGCAGGGTCATTCCCTGGGCCTTGAAAGCCTTCAGAGCCAGTTCCGATATTTCGGCATCTTCGACGGGAAGAATGCGGTCCATGACCTCGACGACAGTTACGGGCACGCCCATATTCTGATAAAAACTCGCGAACTCAATACCGATGGCGCCGGACCCGACAACGAGCAGACTCTGCGGCATTTCGGAAGGAACCATGGCTTCCTTGTACGTCCAGATTTTTTCGCCATCCGGTTCCAGGCCGGGCAGTGTTCGCGCACGCGCGCCTGTTGCGATGATAATATGCTTGGCGGTTACTTCCGGTAAGGCCTTGCCGTCTTTGTCCGTTACCGCAATCTTTCCAGGTGCCGTTATGCGGGCCTCGCCGTCAATTGCTGTGACGTCATTTTTTTTGAGCAGATAACCGATACCGCCGGACAGTCGTCGCGCGACACGACGAGAACGTTTCACAACCTTTCCCAAATCATAGGCGATGTTGTCGGCCGAGAACCCGAACTCCTTCAGATTGTGCAAAAGATGGTTGATCTCGGATGACCGCAGAAGTGCTTTCGTGGGAATACAGCCCCAATTCAGACAAATCCCGCCATAGTGCTCGCGTTCGATAACAGCTGTTTTCATTCCCAGCTGTGCAGCCCTGATGGCCGAGACATAGCCCCCGGGGCCGGCTCCGATAACGACGAGATCATAATTATTTTCTGACATTTGGTAAGATCGCTCCTAATGCTTTTAAATCCTGGGCGCGCAGACAATTGTTGCGGGTTTTCAATCGTTATAATGGAACGAGTGAGCTAAAAACAGTCCTAGACCAGCATTGTCACGGGATCATCAATGAATTGTTTGAATGCATTGAGCAAATCCGCACCTATGGCACCGTCAACCACACGGTGATCACAGGACAGGGTCACCGTCATTACCGTCGCAATCTCGAGCTCATCGCCTTTGACGACCGGTCGTTTCTCACCCATTCCCACGGCCAAAATGCTTGAATGGGGCGGATTGATCACCGCATCAAATTTACTGATACCGTACATTCCAAGATTTGATATGGAAGTCACACCACCCTGATATTCATGGGGCGCCAGGCGCCGGTTGCGGGCCCGCTCTGCAAGCTCTTTCATTTCATTCGAGATTTCAGAGAGGCTTTTGAGTTCCGCGTGACGAATAACAGGCGTAAACAAACCGCCCTCAACGGCAACCGCCACGCCGACATCGGAACTTTTGTGACGCAGCGTTCCCTGTTCGGTCCACGTCGCATTGGCTTCGGGCACCTGTTGCAACGCCATGGCAAGAGCCTTGATCACAAAATCATTGACGGAAAGACGAAAGGCATTGGGGCCTTCTTTGGGGGCGGCCTCATTCATGCGCTTGCGCGAGATCAGAAGCTGGTCAAGCTCGCAATCCAGGGTGAGATAAAAATGCGGAATTGTCTGTTTCGACTCGACCAGCCGTGTCGCAATGATACGGCGCATATTGTCATGGGGAACAATTTCGTAGGAACCGGGATCATAAAGCGCCAGAATCTGACTGTCCGGCATTCCCTGGACCGCGGCCGGCAATGTCTGACCCTGGGCATCTGCCCTGACCAGTTCCTGAGCCTGAACCGGGGCACCGGATTCCAGGGCTTTTGCAACATCCCGCTTGATAATGCGGTTATTGGGACCTGTACCGGTAATGCCCTCGAGGTTGAGCCCCTTTTGCTGCGCTAAGCGTCGTGCCAGCGGACTGGCAAATATCCGTCCCGCAGTGGCCGACGATACCTGACGCGGTTCGGCGGAAGTGCTCTGTCCTGTTGCCTCGACGTTACCGGGTTCGTCTTGGGCTATCGCCGCCGCTCCGCCGTCGCCATTGACAGCGGGTTTTTCCGCTGGTTTTTCGGACTGGGCGGTTTCGCTGACCTTTTCAAGATCATCGGATGATTCTCCCTCTTCCAGCAGGATGGCAATGGTCGTATTGACAGCAACACCCTCGGTACCTTCGTTAATAACGATTTTTCCGATCGTCCCTTCGTCAACGGCTTCCACTTCCATGGTCGCCTTATCCGTTTCAATTTCAGCAAGAATGTCGCCGGAGGTAACCGTATCCCCCTCTTTCACATGCCATTTCGCCAATGTCCCTTCCTCCATCGTTGGTGACAGAGCCGGCATTAAAATAGAAATTGGCATCTTCTCGTCCTTGTCCTGAATGTCTTGAAACGAATTATGAGGATTTTAGAATTCGGCTTTAAAATTCCTGAGTATTTAAGAGCTGTAGCAGACAGATTTTACAGCATCAACAACCTGGTCGGCGCTGGGCAAGGCAAGCTTTTCCAGATTGGCGGCATAAGGCATGGGAACGTCCACACCCGAGACCCGTGTCGGCGGCGCATCGAGATAATCGAAGGCTTCGGATGTAACCCGGGTGCAAACCTCGGAACCGATGGAACAGACCGGCCAGCCTTCCTCTACGGTGACCAGCCGGTTCGTTTTCTTGACCGACTCTATGACTGTCGCCATATCGAGGGGGCGTAAGGTTCTGAGATCAATAATTTCCGCCTCAATCCGCTCTTCGGCCAGCTTCTCGGCAGCCTCATGCGCATAGGCCAGCCCGCGGGCATAGGAGACGATAGTCACATCATTGCCGGGACGGGCTATCCGGGCCTTGCCGATGGGGACGAGGTGATCATCACCGGTCGGCACCTGGAATTTCTGTCCGTACAAGATTTCGTTTTCCAGAAAGACCACCGGGTTCGGACTTCGAATGGCCGACTTCAGAAGTCCTTTGTAGTCGGAGGCCGTGTAAGGGGCGATGACCGTCAGGCCCGGGATGTGGGCATACCAGGAGGAATAGTCCTGGCTGTGTTGGGCCGCGACCCGTGCCGCGGCGCCATTGGGTCCGCGAAAAACAATGGGACAGCTCATCTGGCCGCCGGACATGTACAGAGTTTTGGCCGCCGAATTAATAATGTGGTCGATCGCCTGCATGGCGAAATTCCAGGTCATGAACTCGACGATGGGTCGGAGACCGGTAAACGCGGCACCGGTTCCGATACCCGCAAATCCGTGCTCGGTAATCGGCGTGTCGATAACGCGATCCGAACCAAACTCATCGAGGAGCCCCTGTGTCACTTTGTAGGCCCCCTGATATTCAGCAACTTCCTCACCCATGACGAAAACACTTTCGTCCCGGCGCATCTCTTCCGCCATGGCGTCTCTCAGGGCTTCGCGAACCGTAAGCTCCGTAAGATCGCCCGACAGCACTTCCGGTTCCGTTTGCGC
>JANQOC010000275.1 GCA_028279265.1 Hyphomicrobiales bacterium | reverse complement strand
GGCCAGGTTTCAGAAACGATCCGCACTCTAGCTTTGCCGGCCCCTGTCGGCAACCCGCCAGGACCCGGCAAAAATCGACTAAATCACATCAACTATTGTGGGATGAAAATCAAAGAACCGGTTCCTCGAATATTCACGCCTTCAAAAACCTGACGAGGAGGACTGAAGGAATATAAGCAACCAAGCCCCTTTTGCTTCACCACCCATAGGTGACGAGCAGGAACCGTCATGTTGTTTGCAAAATCCGTTATTCGGAACCCTGGACGCCCGGTGTCGAAGATCCTCGAAGCCCCCGCTGCTGCCCTCGCCGGTCCGCCGCCGCGAACTGCTCGACAAGTGCGTTCTTCAGGGTTTCCCGGTCCACCGGTTTCCCCGACTTGAACTCACTGAGTGCCAGGTCCAGGCGCACCATCATCAATGTCGCCCGCTGCTCCGGTGTCAAATCGTCCGAATTCATAAATCGCCGCAGGTCCGGTCGTTGATCCCGATAAAAAATTGGCGACCGCAATCAGAAAAATTGACTGCATGAATTGCGGCCGCCGAGGAATGTATGAGTTACATGCAATTGCAAGATTGGACGGATTTCTCTGTCGTGACAAGCAATTTGCACATAGCAAACCGAGCGTTTCACAATACAAACGATTTCCTTGAATTTTATTCAATGTAATTTTTAGTAATTGTTATCAACACTTGCCCGCCCCAATTGACGCCCCGGATGCCAGGCGATATTGGCTCGTCGCCATGCACGCACCGGTTACCTTGCAAATGCTCGATGACGATGATCAGCTTCTTTATCTCTACTGCAGGGATTGCGGTCATGAAAAAGAAATTCCGCCCCTCTCCCTCGGCCTTTCCCCGGATTACCCCGTGCCGCTTGTATCCCGACGCCTGGTGTGCGGCCAGTGCCGGTCCCGGAAAATCTGGAGCACCGGCCAACTCCATGAACAGCCCCTGTTCGAGATGAGAATGCGCGGACAGGAAAAACGCCACCGGGACAACCCGAAATAATGGCACGACTCGGAACAAACGGACCGGAAACTGCTCGCAATCGAGGAATTGGTGACCGACAGGAGGCAAAAGCTGCTAAAATCGGAGGGTGTTTGATTCTCCGGCCCCTTGAGAAAGCCTGTCCCGTACCTGCCCCTGCCCTCACTCTCTCCTTGGGGCGCACAATATCAGAAAGGTAATTCAGTCTTGCGCACCCTTCCCGACCGCATCCGGCATACGGTCCTGTTCGAGGCCATCGCGCTGGTCATTGTCGCCTTTATCGGCAGCTGGGTCATCGGCCGCTCGGTCACCCTTGTTGGCGCACTCAGCCTGATATTCAGCGTCCTGGCCATGGTCTGGAACCTGGTTTTCAACTGGATGTTTGACCACTGGGATCGCGCTTACCGCAACTCCGCCCGACGCGGTTTTCTCATCCGTGCCCTCCACGCCGCCCTGTTCGAACTCGGCATGCTGATTGCCGGCCTGTTCATCGTCGCCTGGTGGCTACAGACGAGCTATACGGAGGCGTTTCTCATCAATGTCGGATTTTCGCTGTTTTTTCTCGTTTATGCCTATGTCTACAACTGGGCCTATGACCAGGTTTTCCCTGTTCCCCAGTAATCCCGGCCGCAGTTGTGCAGACCCCCCGGTTGTCCCGGCAATCGGACAGCTCACGGTGAAAAAGCCCCGGAGCTGTATCGGTCGGATGATGCCCCGGGGTTAAGTTGGACCTCTTGGGTAAATGCTCACAGCAACAGCTTGAATGTGAGCCCGGACACAATTGCCAAAATAACGTCAATGTGCCTTGACCTGGATCAATTCGGTTTTGAATATACCCGTCCGAATTGTCGCAGGCCACGGACCGGTCCTTAACCATCAGGAAATTCCCATGCTGGAATGGATTTTCATCGTCTCTATTTTAGCTGTTGTGGTCGGAGCCGTCGGCGCCCTGTTCAACTGGCAGGCCCGTACCCTGCGTCCGCTCTCGCGCAACGAACTGTCCCAGGATCGCCTGCCACCGGAATCGCAAAGGTTGTCACCCGACGATACCGGCGCGGTACCGTTAGAGGAACCGGCGGAAAAATCACCGCGCCAGCAGCAACTCGAAAAGCACAATGGCTACGGATCCTTTGTATTTCTCGGCGGCATTTTGACTCTGTTTATTGGCGCTTCCTCGGCCGCCGGCAATCCCGGGCTCGGCGGGACAATCGCCATGATCGGCTTGGCCCTGTCACTTGGCGGTTACATCTTCATGAAGATGACAAAAAAGCAGATCGACCGGGTTAAAAAGATGGCACCGGACAGTGGCGCTCCCGACGCGACAAAAGAAGAATCCCGGAGCCTGTGATGCACATGACTCCGGGATTCAACGGAACGAACTTTTCAGATCAATGAAAGTTTTTGCTCACAACGATTAAGGCGAAACCTGAACGTCGCAAGCAAGTATAAGTTAACGAAATTATTCCTGATTACCTTGATCCAGATCAAGGAACGAAACTTTTTCCCATTCCGAAAGTCATTTTGCGGAAACCACCTCAAGTCTGAGCCGATCAGAGTCTACATCTGCAGAGAGATCCCCGAGCCAGGAACCTCACCGAGATAAGGCCCCGGGCAGTTCAAACCTCGGTTCTCAGCATTCTCTTGGTTCTTAACTTTAATTCGACCGCAATCGGAACCCGCCTGTCCCCTTGGCTATAATCGCCGTGGATTATTGAGAGCCCGCCGGTGATGGGTTGAATCGGAGGATCGGTGCATAGCTTGCCGGGTCATGCTCCCTGACAACACTTCCCCCATACCCGAATTACCGGCCTCGGAAGTGTAATTGAACGAGGTAAAATTGCGTCCCGCTGTGCTGATCATCCTCGCCATCCTGGCGTTCTCCGCTGCCGAACGGCTGCACGCCTATGAGGACACATTTACCGGTAATGGCATCCTGCGTGGCAGTACGATGCAAAAAACGGATTGTATCTGGAAGGACTCCAGCGTCTGGGTCGTGGTCGATGACCGGGGAGACTGTATCCGCTATTTCGCGGCCGGACTGAACGACAGCGACACCCGACGGGCGATCGTCTGGTTCGATGGCGATCATTACGGAGCCGCGCGCAGCGCCCAGACACGGGCTATTTCCAGCCCTGAAATTCTGCTGACCCATGCCCGGCACTTTCATAACGTGTTCGACGTTCCTTTTATTCGCCTGTCGCGTCCAGGCATTCTCGGGTCCAGCGGCCGGCATACGGAACGTCGGCGTCCGCGGGAGATAAGGCTGGTCGATGCGGCCCTGGAGGCGTTGAAAAGGAAATACCGGATCAGCGAGTTTGTTGTCGGCGGACAGTCCGGCGGCGGACACTTGACCGCGGCCATGCTGACTCTCAGAAAAGATATTCTTTGCGCCATATCCGCGTCAGGTGCTCTGTCCCTTCAGGAACGCTGGGAACACCGCGACTTGACCGCCGATACGACCGGCTATAGCGATTCCTGGGATCCCATCAAATATGTCGCGCGTATTCCCATCGACGACAATCGGCGCACGTTCATTATCGGCGACCCCGACGATCGCAATGTGCCGTTCTTCACCCAGTCCAGCTATTACCGGGAAATAAAAAAACTGGGGCACAAAGCCTGGCTCGTCGAAGCCCAGGCCTCCGGCCGCGGCCGGCACAGTCTTTCTAATATCGGTAAGTCGGCCGCCGCCGCCTGTGCAAAGGGCTGGACGACTGAAGAAATCATCGCACTTGCCGATCCGGGGGATCCGCGTCTCCGGCATGTCGGCCGGGTTTACACGCCGGGGGATTCGCGCCGCTACAAGGGCACTTGGAAGGGACACTATCGGAGCGGGCGCGGTGTTGAGCTGCGCATCGGAGATTCGCTCCACCCCGGCATTTTGCATGTGGAGTTTCGGGCAAAGCGGACGGAGAACAGGAAACGCTGGCGGGACCTGACTATTGGCGTCGTTTCGGAAAACGGGTTTGCCATCCATCTGAAAAGCGGTGCTGTCGTTCACTTCGCCAATGGCCGGCACAAAACCCTGCACGGCGTTTGGCAAAAGGGCAATCGCCGTTTCCCCATGAACCTGCGGAAGGCCAGCGAAGGGGTGCGGTGAACGGGCGCAGCCAACGTGGACAACGACCAGCACCCGATCAGGATCATCGCTGATTTTCGTTTCGGCAGAATTTCCATAGACAAACTGCTCCGATTCCCATTTCCAGACAGGGCGTGTACGGATTGACTACATGACCCTTGCCTGGACATGATTGCGGGCCTAGAAATAGGTCATGACTATTGAGGCCCATCCCAATTTGCGAGATCTCGTCCGGCCGGCGAAACTGATGCCCGGGGACAAGGTCCGCTTCCTGTCACCGGCAAGCTCTCCGGACAAAGCTGGCGTTTTCAAGCGCGTTGGCGTGCTTGAGAGCTGGGGATTAGCCGTCGATTTCGGTGAACACGCATTTGAGAAGACCGCCTATCTCGCCGGAACGGATGAACAACGGCTCGCCGATTTCAATACCGCCCTGCGCGATCCTTCCGTGCGGGCGATTTTCGCAACGCGCGGCGGTAAGGGATCCTATCGCATTGCCGACCGGCTCGACTTTGAAGCCCTCGAACGCGACCCGAAGTTTATTGTCGGGTTCAGCGACATCACGATTCTGCATCTGAGTTTTTGGAAACACAGTCAATTGCCAGGTATTCACGGCGCGCTCCTCAACGATGAATTCGGCCTCATCAGTTCTGAAAGTGCCGCGTCTATATGTCGGATGCTGATGAGCGACGAAGATCTCGTCCTGCAATCCCGGCATGAAGAGGAAACGTCCCGACTGACAAGCAGCGGTCGTGCCCAGGGTCTCCTGATGGGCGGCAATCTGGAAATGTTGGCTACAGCCGCCGGATGGATACTTCCTGATCTCAAAGGCTGCATCCTTTTGCTGGAGGCTGCAAACATGTATCTCGGCCAGATTGACCGGCAATTGACGATGCTCAGAAAGGGCGGCCATTTCGAGGGAATTCAAGGTGTCGCCGTCGGCCAGTTTACGGATTGCCCTCCGAGCGGTTCCTGGACAGTGATCGACGTGCTGCACCAGCATTTGTCGGCTCTCAATGTGCCGGTCCTGGGTGGGCTGCCCATTGGTCACGGGCGCAATGCCCAGGGTGTCCCCCTGGGAACAATGGCCCGGATTGACACGGAAACCGGTTCATTGACCGTGGCGCCGGCGACGGTACGCACGGATACCGGGATGCTCTCATGGACGTAATGAAAATTTGGCCAATCTCCGCACAGAGTTAGAACCTGTATTGAGCCTAATCTTGGACTTGGCCAGAGCCTGAGCCTGAGCTTAGCCGGAGCCTGGAATTTGCCAACTCCATGACGCAGCTGGGCTCCGGGCTCGAAAGATAATCAACCCCAGGCTCTCACCCGGATCTCACGCAACCCATAAGGCCCGCTGCCGCCAGGGTTTTGGAACCGCAAGCGTACCTTGAAGTTTCATCGCATCACCGCTGAGGCTGAGGGACTGCCAGGCTCCGTACCATTCCTCCGGCAGGGGATAGGGCGGCTGGACGCCGTCTTCGGTGGCAAAACCGAAACGCCCGTAATAAGCGGGATCACCGAGAACGAAAACGACACTTGTGCCTTCCTGCTTAAGACGCTCCAGACCCTTCCTGACCAAGGCGCTGCCGATGCCCTGCTTTTGCCGATCCGGTATCACGCCAAGGGGCCCCAGAAGAGAAACATTTTCTGGACTGCCTGAGACAGTACACGTGGTGAAAATCACATGTCCCACGATTGCCCCCTCCGCGGTTCCGACAAAGGACAGAATGGTCGAACCCTCCGCCAGCAGTTCTCTGACCACAGGCAAAAGATCCTCATCCGGGAAAGCCTCCGGGTAGAGCTGTTCAATCCCGGTGACATCGTCCGGTGTACTCTCGCGGATATCTGTTTTTTCTGTCATATGTTCTTCTTCAATTGTCTTTTTGGCAATGAATAAACCGCTGGCATGGCCCGCTGTACGCCTGTGTTCTGAGCAACAAGGAGCGATATACATGATATGAACCGGAGTCAAACTTACCCAGATTAAGCAAAAGGAAATGCTGAAATTTTGAAAGCGTTAACTCAGATCTATTGCAAATGTGCAGCACGCGGTTCGAATTTTGAAAGCGGCATTCGGGTTGGAATTGGGCCCTTTTCCTTTGTTTAAAGCATTCGGAAAACGGAATTGTTCATCGCTAAGCCCGGAGAGAAGGGTTTCCCGAAAGGGCCTGGTCGGGTATAGAAGTTCCTGATTAACGTGCTCCTCTAACCCATCTTTTCCTTATCCCTTAGTTGATATATTCTCAGACTTGCAAGCCATTATTGACCCCTCTCTAGTTCTTGCCAAATATATAGAGTGTTGGTGACAATTCTGTAGAGCTGAAGGACGCTCGGTATGACAATTGAAGACATTCTGTCAGATTTCGAGTATCTCGACGACTGGGAAGACCGTTATCGTTATGTGATTGAACTCGGTCGCAGCCTCGCTCCCCTTGACGAGGGGGACCGCAACGGTGAGACAAAGGTTCAGGGCTGTGTCAGCCAGGTCTGGCTCCTGTCCCACATTGAAGACGATTCCGATGCCGGACCACGCCTGTCATTCCGGGGCGACAGTGACGCGATGATCGTCAAGGGACTGATTGCCATTCTTATCGCCATGTATTCCGGTCGGCCGGCGCGGGAAATACTTGAATCCGAGCCGCAGGAGATCTTTTCGAAAATGAACCTGCAGGACCATCTGACGGCCCAGCGCTCTAATGGCCTGGCATCCATGGTAGCCCGTATCCGCCGCGATGCGGAGATGGCCCTGAGCCCGGATCACGCCTGAGCCTGACTTAGCACCATCGCAGCACCGGTTGCCCAATAACGGCCAGCCATTACACCCAGTTATCGATTGTCGGACGATAATTGTCGTCGCCCCAGTGCCGTATGCGCCGGGTCACCGGCTCCAGAACATCCTCGGTCGTCATGAGTCCGTAATGTCGCGCCAGCCGCGTCAGGGCCAGTTGTAGCAGGATTTTACCCGAACGCCTGGGCCAGTTATTTAGCCTTTCCGCTTCTTCAATGCCGTTCAGATGACAGCACACATCGATGAGGACAGCGGACAATTCCGGTCCTACGGCCTCAAGGGCACGATGCACCCGTTCTCGTGCTGTCAATGCTGAATCGCAGATATCCGCCAGCACATTCGATACCTCGTTTGTCCGCCGTTTTGCGGTATATTCCCGGCTCCAGCCCTGTGTCACCCGTGGCGTCCACTGGCTACGTTCGAAATCATGGCGCAGTCTTTCCCCGGCCAGGAACTGCGGTTCATTGATCAGGAACTGACCATCGCGGTTCTTTCTCTGGCGCAGCCAGTGTAGCGGACTCTCCTTGGCGTCCACTGACACGGACTGGTGGGAACCGTCGGTATGCCGGATCTGGGATTCGATGCGGCACTGGTGCTGGGCGCGATACCCGTCTTCAAGGGCTTTCATACGCCGCAACCAGGCGGCGCCCGCCGCGGTCAATCGAAATCCGGACTTGGATTTTTCAATCCAGTCCTGGTGCAGAAGCTCTGTTAGCGTACCCCCGGTAACCTGGGACCGGGGCTTCATTTTACCGGTTGTGAGGGAAAAAACGGCAAATTGCGCCCCCTGGTCGACCGCTTCACATGTCGCTCCATCGTCGCGGCGGTGCAAGACTAGGTGCCGGCCCTGCATCTTGCCGAGAATTTTCAGAGCTTTCCTTGCCAGCTCGGACGGCACGGAATTACTAAGTCTGTTATTCATTGCCCAACTCCCTTGCGAAAGATATGAAACTAACGCTGGTTATCGACCCCGAACATGGAACAGATTGTGGTCTCAAGGGTGCTGAGCAGATAGTCAAAATCGGGATCGTCGCGCATATCTTCGACAACTTCGCAGGCATGGGCCACAGTGGTTCGATCCCGGTGAAACAATCGCCCCACAACGGTGAAATTGAGCCCATAGCAGACATGGGTCAGATACATCGCGATTTGTCGGGCGAAAGCCACCGGCGCTGGACCGCGACTGGGCGAGCGGAATTCACTCTGACGAATATTGAATATCCGTGTTACGGCGGACTCAACGACAATCCTGTTGGATTCCTGATACTGCTCAATGGCCTGACATGGAGGTTTTTCCGGTGAGTTCTGATAACACTTCTCTGTAAGGCTGATTGAATTGGTCTGATGCGTCATGACAAACTCCTGATCCCGTCTTCGTCCGACTTGAAAAGAGATTTATCTTTTTCTGAATATCGTTCTTTTCAAAATTGGGGACCACCCTAGCTCTGGATCAGGGAACGGGGATAAGTTTGGCGGCGGGATCATTTTTTAGATTAATAAACTGCTCCCCTTATTTGTATTTTTGAAAAACCTGCCATTTTCCAAATCGCGAAAGGTTGAAAAACGCGATAGAGATTTGCCGCGTTTGTAATTCAAGAGATCCCGGTCACTCGTCTGGTTCTTTCAACCGTCTCTATCCCGGTTTACGCGACGGCAACTCCGGCAGCGGACGGACCGGTTCGGTCAGCCTTTCGTTTGTTTACCTGTTCACGGGAGACTCACGATCTACGGCCCGCGGGCTTCCCAAAATGCTTCCCCAAAACACTAAAAAATTTCCTCATATGTAATTGTTATGTAATTGACTTGGATCAAAGCTCTCCGGCGGGCCGCGGCATATTGTCAATTCAAGTCATATCCCGAGTTGAACCAAAGGAGGTTTATATGTTCTCGCACATTCTCATTCCGACGGACGGGACAAAACAGTCCGACAAAGCGGTTGATAATGGCATTGCACTCGCCAAGACCCTTGGTGCCGAGGTAACGGCCCTGAATTGTTCCGTACCTTGGAGCGCTATCGCTGTCGGGGAAATCGTGTCTGTCTTCCCGGAAGCCGAGTATGTCGAGACGCAGAACAAGGAAGCCCAGAAACTTCTGGATTTAATCTCCGAGAAGGCCAAGGCTGCGGATGTCAAGGTCACGACCCGGCACATCTATCACAACCATGCCTATCAGGGCATTCTCGAAATCGCCAAGGAAAATGGCTGCGATTTGATTTGCATGGCCTCCCATGGTCGTCGGGGACTTGAGGGACTGCTCATCGGCAGTGAAACGACGAAAACCCTGACTCACTCGGAAATCCCGGTCCTCGTATACAAGTAGGGCAAGGTAACTTACGAAAGACTGCGTGCGGCAATCCCCTCCTTCGGGTAGAGAGTGAGAATAACCGCGCGCAGCCCTCCCCTCCGTCGATAGGCAAAATCTTCAATCCACCCGCACCTGGGATAGAGAGTTTGGAAACTTGATTTATGGGATTGCTTTGTGCCAGTCCCCGCTCAGTCGTCCCCGTCTCGCGGAATAAGTCCGGCCATGATCCTGGCATCCTCATTGGCCTCTCCCTGCAACCCGGCCACCACCCCGGCCCGGTCTTCCGCGGTTCTGTTTTGACTGAGTTTCCACTTCCCGATCATCGTCTCAATCGTCATCTCGATTCCGACAATTCCCCGCATTTGCCGACGCGTAAAATCTTCCGGTGCATCACTGACTTTCCAGGGATTTTGGCGCTCTGATTCTTGGTGAGCCGTCAATGATTCAAGGTGCGCTTGCAACCAATCGACATCCTTTTTCACGGTAACTCGACCGGTCACATGCACGACAATGTAGTTCCATGTGGGAACAACCTTGCCATGCTGTTTCTTACTTGGATACCACTCCGGAGAAATATATTGCTGTGGCCCTTGAAA
>JANQOC010000265.1 GCA_028279265.1 Hyphomicrobiales bacterium | reverse complement strand
CGTTGCGGATGATTTTTCCCGTGGTTGTCAGGGGAAGTGAAGACACAAATCGAATTTTTCGCGGATATTCATGAGCGGCGAGATTGGTGCGTACAAAGGCCTTGATTTCCTCTTCCAGCACCTTTGTCGGTTCAAAGCCCCCATTGAGAACGAGGAATGCGACGATGGCCTCAGTTCTTTCCGGATCAGGTTCACCTACGACACCCGCCATTTGGATGGCCGGATGGCGGATAAGGCAGTCCTCGATTTCACCGGGTCCGATACGATAACCGGAAGATGTAATGACATCGTCCTCGCGGCCGACAAACCTTAACCAACCGTCTGATTCCCAGGTGCCCTGATCTCCTGTCACCAGCCAGTCCCCGATAAATTTTTCCTCGCTCGCCCGGGCATTATTCCAGTATCCCAGGAACATGACGGGATCCGGTCTTGAAACGGCAATATGGCCGATCTCTCCCTCTTCAAGTTCATTACCATTTTCATCGATAACCGCCAGCCGATGACCCGGGACAGGACGTCCCATGATACCCGGCCGGGCTTCCATCACCGCGGAACAGGATGAAACAATCATGTTGCATTCGGTCTGACCGTAAAATTCGTTGATGGTCAGGCCAAAAACCTCACGCGCCCAGCTAATCAGTTCGATCCCCAGGGTTTCACCGCCGCTTGCAATGGTGCGCAGATCCAGGTCTCGGGGAATCTTATTCACGTCAACGCGGCGCATCATCTTCAGGGCCGTGGGCGGCAGAAAAGCGTTTCTGACCCTGTGTCGCGCCATGAAGGCCAATGCCTCAAGCGGATCGAACTTGTCGAACCGGCGGGCAACAACAGTTATTCCATGATGCAGGGCCGGCAATAAAACATCAAGCAGACCGCCTATCCAGGCCCAGTCGGCCGGAGTCCAGATCCGGTCGCCGGTTTGCGGAAACAGATCGTGGCTAATTTCAACGCCGGGTAAATGGCCCAGCAGCACCCGGTGCGCATGCAGGGCGCCCTTCGGCGGGCCGGTTGTCCCCGACGTATAGATGATCAGGGCCGGATCTTCCGCCACCGTGTCGACGGGTTCGAAATTCTTATCGTGATTATCAAGTTCCGCCGAGAGATCGAAAATCTGCGGGTTGACCGGTTCCGTTGTGGCAATGAGTTTTAAGTTTGGGAGCTGGTTCTTGATCGGCCCCAGTTTTTCCGCACCTTCACTGTCTGTGATCACCAGGCTTGTGCCGGAATCCGCCAATCTGTACTGCAGGGCTTCTGGACCGAACAGCTTGAACAGCGGTACGGCAATTGCTCCTACCTTGTATACAGCGATATGAGCCAAGGCCGTTTCCATGGATTGCGGCAATAATATCGCAACCCGGTCGCCCCTCCCGATACCCTTGGAAACAAGCCAGTTGCAAAGCTGATTTGATTGATCCCGCAATTCTCCGAACGACAATTCCTTGACCTTGCCGTCCGCGGATTCAAAAACCAACGCCGATCGATTGGCCTGGTGCGCGGCCCATTTATCGCAAACATCGACCCCGATATTGTAGCGCGTCGGAACCTGCCACGAAAATTTCGATTCTATCTCTTCGAATGATGTACCGCGAGGAAGCATTTACAGCTGAACTCTTCTTAGGATTCTCTCGGTTGAAGTCACTGGTCTCCCATTTCCCGGGCACGCTCACGCAGGACATATTTTTGCACTTTTCCCGTCGACGTCTTGGGCAATTCGCCAAAGATGAAAACTTTTGGACATTTGAACCGCGCGAGATTGTCGTGGCACCAGGATTGCAGGTTCGCCGCGTCCAGATCGGCCGCACCCGGCCTGGGCATGACAAACGCACACGGGGTTTCGCCCCATTTCGCATCGGGCTTGGCGACAACGGCAGCCTCCATAACATCGGGATGACGATACAGGACTTCTTCGATTTCCAGGCTTGATATGTTTTCACCGCCGGAGATAATAATATCTTTGGAGCGATCCTTGATCTCGATGTAGCCATCTTCATGCACCACGGCCAGATCACCGGTGTGGAACCAATTATCCGCAAAAGCTTCATCGCTTGCCTGCCCGTTCTTCAGATATCCTTTCATCAATGTGTTGCCCTTCAGGACGACTTCGCCCAGAGACTCGCCGTCATGGGGCACGGCCTGGAGCGTTTCCGGGTCAAGGACTTCCTGCTCCGCCAGGGTAATATTCCGCACGCCTTGCCGGGCAATCTTGCGGGCTTTAGCCTCCGTGTCCAATTGGTCCCAATCCGTCTGCCAGGCGCAAATCGTGGCCGGGCCATAGGACTCGGTCAGTCCGTAGAGATGGGTCACCCGAAAGCCCATTTCCTCCATACCGGCAATAACGGAACTTGGAGGAGACGCTCCTCCGGTTGCAATTTCAACCCGATGTGTGAACTTGATCTTTTTGTTTTCGTCCGCATGAATCAACATATTCAGGATAATAGGGGCACCGCACAGATGCGTGACCCGGTGACGGTCTATCAGTCGGAATATCTCCTCCGGATCGGTCGATCGCATGCACACATGCGTTGCCCCGACCGCTGTAACGGCCCACGGATAAGACCAGCCATTGCAGTGGAACATGGGCAGTGTCCAGAGATAGGTCGATTGATTATCAAGGCCGAACATCATGGCATTCCCCATGGCGTTCAGGAAGGCACCGCGATGATGATAGACCACCCCTTTCGGATTTCCGGTAGTTCCAGACGTATAATTGAGTGCCAGTGCCTGCCACTCATCATTGGGACGTTGCCATTCGAAATCAGGATGGCCGTTTTCCAGATAAGATTCGTAGTCCGTTTCCTGTCCTGGTCCCGGTTCGTACGGCGCCTCGTCCCCAGCAACGATGAGAGGGGGCGGATTCGAGAGGGTCGACAAGGCTTCTTTCGCCAGCGCCAGATATTCATAATCGCAGATCAGCAGGCGTGCTTCGCCATGTTCGAGCAAGCGCCTGATTGTGCGGAAATCCAGACGCGTGTTGATGGCGTTGAGTACGGCGCCAGCCATGGGGACAGAAAAATGAGATTCCAGCAGAATCGGGGTATTAGGCGCGATAACGGCAACCGTGTGCCCCAAACCAATACCGTTTTTAGCAAGGGCTCCTGCCATGCGGCAGCATCTCTGGTAGAACTGCTGATAGGTCCAACTATTCGCACCGTGAATAATCGCCGTTTTATTTGGATATATATCGGCAGCGCGTTTGAGAAAATCGAGTGGCGTCAGAGGTTGATAGTTGGCTTCACGCCTGTCCAGTCCCTGTTCATAAATATTTGAATGATCACGCGCCATTATATTTTTCTGTCTTCGATCCTATAATCGAGTGTAACACCACTCCCATTCACTCGCTACGTCCCTTGTACTTGATGAATGAAGTGAGCTCCCCAATACGATCATAAAGCTCTCGCGCCTGCAAATTTTCAGTTTCTGTCAACCAGTAAACTTGATCTGCCTGGCGTTCCCGGGCCGCGCTGTAAACAGCTTCCACCAAGGTCCGACCTGCACCCTGGCCTCGTGCGTCCTCGCTGACATACAGATCTTCAAGATAACATCGCGGCGCGATTGACCAGGTAACCGGGTGGTAAAGAAAATGCACGATGCCTAAGATTTTGTCGTTTTCGTCCGCTGCGCCAAGTCCATGAATGTCAAAAGCGTCATCATGGAGTCGATTCCATGTTTCCCGCGTAACATCCTCGGCCAAGGTGACCCGGTAAAAACTCAGATATCCTTGCCACAAATTTTCCCAATCGAGATAGTCTTCCTGGCGCAGCTCACGGACAGTTAGTGACATGCCGATATCTTTCCTTCATTTTCCGAAATCCGAAGAATTCCGGACGCCTTGGTTTTGGTTTGATGAACCAAAAACATACGCGGAACAAGCTGCATGTCACAAGCAGGAATTCGTCGCTGCAGTCGCGCCTGCCAGGGGTAACCGACGGCAAAAATTTATGCCAATGAAGCTCAAATCAGAAATACAAATTCCTGGGGATTGCCTCTGTCGAAATTCAAAGGGCTGGGTTCAATAGATGATTGGGATTTGCATCACCCAGGTCTGGCTCTGGCTGAAACTTGCTCTGGCTAAGACTGGCCCTGATCGGACTTAATCACCTATTCACAGAATGCGCTTGAAATTTTCGCTCACAAACGTAGATTAATAGTGATTCGTTTGGGAGCAGGGGGCATGCGACTTTCAAGGATCTCATTTCTGATCGGCATAACTTTATTACAAGTTGGCTGTACAAACACTTATTCAAATATTATGTCGGCAAAACAATCGAATGAAGCCGACAATTCAAACACACTAGTAAGAGCGAATTCTGAACTTGGCTGCCACCGACTGGCGGAGCAGGCATTGGTCCATGTCAATCGTACCAATTGGTATTCAGAAATTGAGATGCAAAATGGCAAAAATTCGCCCCACACATTGCTTCATTCCATCAAACAATCTCTTAACGCTTCGGAAAAAGACAGCCTGAACCTCAAGCTTGCCCGGCATCATTATGCCGAAGCATCGGCACTTAAGCACATGTACGCGGCGCGTGCGTGCACACCGGAAGAGATTCAGCTTAATATTTCAGAAGACGCGCAACTGCTTTTGAACCAGAAACTATAGCTCTCAATTCAAAACCTGATTTCGACTGAGTTGGCTGAGCTTGTTTTCCAGCTCCGAGCTCAAACTTTCCAGATCCTGCCAACCATCGATCTTTTCCTGCTCAGCCTCGCCGAGCTCATTTACCAGGCGTTCGATGTCCCGCCTCAGATCATCATCGGCATCCTGCACAAGATCATCAAGCTGCCTGAACACCGTCAGTGCCTGTTCGGCGCGGCGTTTGGATTTCTCATACGCCTTAAATATGACAATGCCTGGCAACCACTTTTTGAATGTTTCTGAATGCTCCTGAACCATGGCGGAATAGGCTTCGTCATTTTGATTTTGCGCCATCAACCGGGCAGTCGTTTGTTGGAGGCTCTCTTCAATCGAAGATCTGATATTCTGGACGTCATAGGAAATCCGGCCACCTTGTTCCCGGATCCCGTCCAACCGGTATTGCCACTCTTCCTGGTTTTCACCCAGGTTGAGATCTTCTATGTTCATAAGGGTCGAGTGCTTCAAATCCAGAGCATGCAGATAGGATTGAAGGATTTCATCGTTTGTTTTTTCCGGATTGGTTGACGTGGGTTGGCTGTAAGTCAAGGCCATCACCTGATGAGGCTTGGCAATTTTCTTCAGTTCCGTTCGCGTCGTCTGCAGCTTGAGAGGTTGGTCCTGCTCGGAATTCTGGCTTGCAATCTGTTCAGCCGGAGCGCGCTGATATTGCGGTGTTGCATCTTCCTTATTGCCGAGTTTGGCTTCCCGGGCATTGACCATAGACAGATACTCAAAGAGTTCCGGCCTGACGAGATATTGATGGGAGGCATTTTCATCCTGCTTGATGAGCCCCAGGACAGCTCCTGCGGTGAGCACCTTCCTGATTGTCAGATGCTGGTCAACGGCAAGTCTATTGAGATCCACCCGCGCCACATAGCCTGAATCATCGTCGTCCAGTATGGGCTGCATAACGTTGAGCACGAGTTCGGCAGTGTAAGCACGATTGGGCAGCAGAGCATTATCGACGATTTCCTCAAGCTGGGAAATCGGGCGATTACGCGCCCGCGGGCTGTCAGCCAGAGGGGAGACAATGGCATTGGCTCCGAACAGGCCTGACATGAACACCAGACCGTCGATGGCAATGGCAATGGCCAGGGCCAAATAGGCCAGCTGGTTGCCGTCGGAAAAGGAATTCCAGGTCACGACAAATCGGTGGGCCTTGTCATCCCGGTTCAGAGCCATGCGATTAAGCTGCAGGCGGAATTTCTGGGTGTCCGCACCCACCAGCCCCGACGTCTGCACACACTTTTGTCCAAAGTTGAGAATCGCATCGATTTCACTTGGAATAGCTGCCTGCTTGCCACAAAGCGCTTCATAGGACTTGAGGTTGTTGTTTATCGCGAAGATCCGGCCCGCGGCCTCGTTCGCCTGTCCGGGTTCGCAATCAATGGAACCGGCTTTTTGCGACAACTCCGGAACCGTCGCTATTGCCTGCAGCAGAGAGCCGCAAGACCGCTGGATA
>JANQOC010000259.1 GCA_028279265.1 Hyphomicrobiales bacterium | reverse complement strand
CAGATCGGTTCGGGTCCAGTAGATAGCTGGCATGAAATTGTAGCATATCGTGTCAATGCCCGCCGCTGCGAGATTGCACATAGTCTCGATCCAAATCTCAGTATAACGTTCACGTTCCGGCCAGCCCTGCTTGATGGCATCATGGGGGTGGACACTTTCAACAACGCTCCAATTAAGTTGGGAGCGACCCGTAGGCGTATCCTCTATTTGCGCCTTCCGCTTCCGAATTTCCTCGACGGTCCAGAGTTCACCTGGTTCAATATGGTGCAGCGAGGTAACGACTTCCGTTGCACCGGCTTGCCGAATATCATCGAGTTTCACCGGATCATCAGGACCGAACCAACGCCACCCTTCGCGCATGGCTAGAATTCCTTGAAGGTATTGTTGTCAATAAAATCCCAATCGAGATTGATACCAAGCCCCGGCTTCTGAGGTAATATTGCTTTTCCATCTTTGATTGAGATCGGTTCTGCTAGGCCGATGTCGAAGAGATCGGTTGGCACAAGAAGTTCAAAATATTCACAATTCTTGATTGCTGCACAAACATGCAGATTAATAAGCTCCAGGGGATGAAAAATTGCCGTGTGGATCTCACATTGCATTCCAAAACTTTCGCACAAGTGTGCGGTTTTCATTGTGCCTGTTATGCCACCTGACCATGAAACGTCCGCACGAACGATATCAATCACTCTTGTCGAAATATATTCGGCCAGGCTGTAAGGTCGTTTGTTTAATGTTTCGCCACCAACAATGGGTATGTCGAGGGCGCGGGTTAATTCCCGAAGGGCTGCGGGCGTTTCGTCATAGAGCGGTTCTTCAAGCCATTTATAATTAAGTCGTTCAAGTTCTCGTCCGAATTTCAAACATTGATCGGCGGTGTAGGACCCTACCGGATCGCTCATCAGCGTAAAATCCGGCCCGACAGCTTCGCGACAAAGGCGATGGGCTTCCAGACCAAAATCATAATCGACGGGCGGGTGAAGCTTGTAGGCGGCCCACCCCCGGGATTGTAAGTCCCGAGCTTCGTCCGCATATTTTGCCGGCGCGTCGAGCGTCAGCGAACTTCCATAAACCGGAACCTCGTCGCGATAAGCCCCCAGATATTTATAGAGCGGCAATCCCGCTTCTTCGGCCGCAATCAGATAACAGGCAATATCAAACGGCGAATAAGAATAAATTGGCGTAAAATGCCAGGTACGATCGTATTTTCTAAAGTCATGCCAGTGCAGTTCACGGTAATGCGGGTCGCGGCCAAGAAAAAACGGTTTAATGACATTCTCGGCCGTATATCCGATACCCATCGCGTCCCGGCCAGCAAAACCAACCGTGTCCACGGAAAGGCCAGTGTCGGTTTCAACGGTTATAACCAGAAATTCAAATTTGATACCGGTGCCGTCTTTTAAATTGTAGGCACTTTCCTTAACCGCGTGTCGAACGGCACGGATTTTAATATCCGAGATTTTCATTTATTCCGCAGCCTGTTCTGTCCGGTTATTGATGGTGTGCTTGTTGACGATCTTGAGGGCTGCCTCTCTGAACATCGCAACCTCTGTTCCCGCGGTGGTCAGGTTGTAGCCTCGGTCGAACATGGCTTGCCAGTCATAATCACCATAAGGGATACAGCCGAGAAGTTTACCGGAGGCCCGAACGCCATTCTCTGCCCGTTCAATAAGGTCAATGAATTCAGGATCATGATATTGTCCGAATTTTTTTGCATTGCAGGACAGGTCATTGGGGCCGATAAAGAACATGTCGATGCCATCGATCTTTCCCAATTCCTGAATGTTGGCGATTGCTTCGGGCGTTTCAATCTGGCAAATGATAAAAGTATTGTCGTGTGCCGTTTCAATGTAATTCTCAAGATCCATGCCATAATTTGTCGCGCGGATCATTCCTGGCGCCATGCCCCGTCTGCCCCGGGGTGAGTAGCGACACATTTCGACAATGTTTGCGGCTTCGCTGGCTGTATTGACGCTGGGAAACATCAGGCATTCGGTGCCCGCGTCCAGCGCCTTTTTTACATAAGCTTCATCGGCATTGGGAACACGTAATATGGATGTGCAATTTGTGCCTGTAATAGCCTGTAATTGCGAGGCCAGACCCTTGATATCGCCGTAACCATGTTCATGATCGATTAAAATAAAATCAAAACCGGCAATGGCGAGAATTTCCGAGGTTATGGGGCTATCCATGCTCGTCCAGCAGCCCAGGGCCTTCCCTCCGGAATTGAGAAGAGTTTTGAGTTGATTTTCTCGATACATAATTCAACCCTTTCGATTGTTCATTAAGATAGCCCGCAAGCTCTTAAGATTATGGATATGAACATGTTGTCCGGCTCTGATAGATTCTGATGCCGCACCAATCTGTTCACCGTATTTATTGATTTTTTCGTTGGTCGTAATTTTCTGGAGCGCGAATTTGTGACATATGGGAATATCTTCGGCGACCTCGATGGAAAATATACTATCCGGAGATTTTACCCGGACCGTTTCTCCAGAATTCAAGGGGCGCAATGCCATTGCGATCTGGTCATTATTGCTCAATTTGACAGCGTCCCATTTTATCATAAGGAGGCCCCCATCTGGGCAAATGCTTCTCCACCTTCTCCAATCATTTCGCCCCAGGTCATTTTTCCAGAAGCAATTTCGAGCATTACGTCGAAGAGTTCTTCCGAGGCCTGTTCCAGACTTTTTTTACCCTGAAAGACTTCAGAACATTTGTAGTCCAACTGTTTGTGGAGGCGTTCACAGCTATCCGGATTGGCGCTGATCTTTATTGTAGGAACAATCGAATTAACAAAACTGTTTCCCACGCCTGTAGAGAAAAAGATAAGCTGGGTGCCGGAAGCTGCAAATCCCGTCAGCGATTCCGGTGCATAAGCCGGAGCATCCATCAGGAGCAGGCCGTTTACAGCGGGTCTTTGCGCCCATTCCAAGAGATCTTGTATAGGCCGCGAACCGCTTTTGGTAATATTGCCTAGAGATTTTTCTTCAATCGTTGAAAGCCCGGCGGCAATATTCGTCGGTCCCGGATTATTACCGGTTAGATCGATACCCGAATTTATGGCGGCCTGCTCGCGGGCTTTTACGGCATTGACAATCCGTTGACCCAGTTCAGATGATTTCGCACGCCTTGCCAGCAGATGTTCAGCGCCGAGCCATTCTACGCTTTCTCCAATAATTGCACGGCCACCTGAATCGACAAGTTTATCTGAAATCAATCCGAGGAGAGGGTTGGACACCAGGCCGGAACTGGGATCGGACCGGCCACATTCCATGGCAACGTAAAGCTCCGAAATCTCAGCTGACTCGCGTACGCAATTGTTGAGCTGCTGTTGCAGTCGTTTTGCGGCGGAAACGCCACGTTCCGTCAAAATCAAGGCATCATGCCCGCAATCATCGAGCGTAATCAGTTCTGCAGGTTTGCCGGCCTCGGAAATTTTTTCTAAAAACTTTTCGCCGCGTATAGGATTTGCACTGATCAGCAGCACCCCGCCAACATTGGGATTCAGGGCCAATCCGAGAAGAGCTCGCTCATGCGCTTCCCGGTCTTTGCCGTAGATGCCGGCGTCATGAACGTAGTCAACGACCACACAGTTTCCGATTTCTCTAGAAATCCTGCGTGCCGTGGGCCCAGTC
>JANQOC010000236.1 GCA_028279265.1 Hyphomicrobiales bacterium | reverse complement strand
CGTGCAGCCAACGAAGCCGCTCTCCAATCAGCGGGACCTGTCCCTGGCTTACACGCCGGGAGTGGCCGAGGCCTGCAGGGAGATTGTCAAGGATCCGGGCGAGGCGGCACAGGTCACCGCACGCGCCAACCTTGTGGCTGTCGTGACCAACGGCACGGCGGTTTTAGGGTTGGGCGCCATCGGGCCGCTCGCTTCCAAACCGGTGATGGAGGGAAAAGGGGTTCTGTTCAAAAAGTTTGCCGGTATAGACGTGTTCGACATCGAGATCGATGCCACCGATCCGGAAAAAATGATCGAGATCATCGCCGCGCTGGAACCCACATTCGGGGCGATCAATCTTGAGGACATCAAGGCGCCTGAGTGCTTTCAGATCGAAAACGCGCTCAAGGAGCGCATGCAAATTCCCGTGTTCCATGACGATCAGCACGGAACGGCGATTGTTGTTTCCGCCGCCGCTCTCAATGGTCTGCGACTCGCCGGAAAGTCGCTGGAAGATGTGAAAGTCGTTTCAACAGGCGGCGGTGCGGCGGGTATCGCCTGCCTGAATTTGCTGATGAAACTGGGTATGAAACGGGAGAATATTTTTCTCTCCGATCATATCGGCGTCGTATACGAGGGCCGGACAAAGGATATGACGGAGGCCAAGCAAGCCTTCGCCCAGAAGACCGAAGCGCGGCACCTGGAGGAAATTTTTGATGATGTCGATCTGTTTCTCGGACTGTCCGCCGGCGGCATTGTTTCCAAGGAGATGGTCGGGAAAATGGCTCCGAACCCGATCATCCTGGCCCTCGCCAATCCAAGTCCGGAAATTCTGCCCGAAGATGCCCACAGTGTTCGTGACGATGTGATCATGGCTACCGGCCGTTCGGATTATCCCAACCAGGTTAATAATGTCATCTGCTTTCCCTATATATTTCGCGGGGCCCTGGATGTGGGCGCGACGGAGATCAACGATGCCATGATTGAAGCCGCGGTTCATGCCATCGCCGATCTGGCGCGATCCGGGAGTTCGGATATTGCGGCAGCGGCCTATGGCGGCACATCGCTGACATTCGGGCGCAACTATCTTATTCCCCGCCCCTTCGATCCGCGGCTCGTCGTCGAAGTTCCGAGCGCGGTAGCGGCCGCGGCTGTGGACGCGGGCGTCGCGACGCGACCCATCGTGGATTATTCCAACTATCGCGATGAGCTCTATCGGTTTGTCTACCGAACGGGACTGGCCATGCGGCCCATTTTTGAGCAGGCCCGGGATACGCCCCGGCGAATTGTATTTGCCGAGGGGGAAGATGAGCGGGTTCACTATGCCCTCAAGGCGGTTCTCGAGGAACGGTTAGCGGAACCTATTCTCATCGGCCGACCCCAGGTTGTGCAGTCTCGACTCGAGCGTATCGGGCTTGACCTGGTTGTTGGCAAGGATTTCGAAATTGTCAATCCGGAAAGCGATGACAGATATTGGGATTACTGGAATCATTACCTGGATAAGGCCGGGCGCCGGGGTGTCACGCCGGACATCGCCCGGACGCGGGTCAGAACCGACAGCACCGTCATTGGCGCGGTGATGCTCGACAGGGGAGAAGCTGACGGACTGATTTGCGGTTCCATCGGGAGTTATCCCGATCACCTCTGTCACGTTCAGGATATTATCGGATTGGCTCCCGGTGTCGAAATGCCTTCGACACTGGCATTGATGATCCACGACTCCGGGCCGATATTTTTAACGGACTGCTATATCGGCGAAGATCCAACCGTGGAACAGATTGTCGAGCAGACATTACTGGCATCGGAAGAAATGCGACGCTTTGGTGTCGAACCGAATGCCGCATTGCTTTCGCACTCAACATTTGGCAGCCGTGAATGCAAAAGCGCGAAAAAAATGCAGGCGGCGTTGAAAATCCTGCAAGAGCAAAGTCCGGACCTGATCGTCGATGGGGAAATGCAGTCACACATTGCCCTGCTCCCGGAACTGCGTGAAAGTCAGCTGCCCGGCAACAGACTTGAGGGCAAGGCCAATCTTCTGGTGTTCCCGAATCTTGATTCGGCAAATATTGGACTCAATCTGATCCGCACACTTGGCGACTCGCAGATTGTCGGTCCGATTCTCCTGGGCCTGAACAAGCCAGCCCACATTGCCAGTCCGACGGTTACAGCCCGGGGACTGGTGAACATGTGTGCACTCTCCGCCGCGGAAGCAAATACCGGCTTTTCGCACAGCCTCAGGCTTAGCCAGAGGGGGTAGCGAAAAACCGGATTTTACTTTTGAGAATTCGGCGCGCTGATTTTTTTAGCGTGCTTGCGAATTGTAAAATGAATCAATTACGAATTCTGTCTCGAACTTAGCCAGACTCGAATTTAGAAAGGCGAAGGTGCCTTGGGCGGCCAGCTCGCAGCGTCTTCGTACGGTTTTTCAAGCCGCGCGTAAACTTCTGCTCGAGAGACACCGATGTCAGCGAGCAACCGGTCATCGAGTGTGGTCAGATGTTCCAAGGCAGCTCGTCTTTCCCGGTTCTCAAGCCATCGCGTGAGCCTTTTTTCAAAATATG
>JANQOC010000218.1 GCA_028279265.1 Hyphomicrobiales bacterium | reverse complement strand
TCGCGTAAAATCAAGTTCCGTCGCGCCAGATTAACGGCGGAGTCGTGGCACATAATACATTTTCGTCTGTATAGTCCCTCTCTTTCCAGAATACCCATGAAGTGTTTGATGAGTGCATTGGATTCCGATTGAGATAAACGCGTACCGCGGTGATTATTCAGAATGAGACCGATATCTCTTTCCATGCGCTTACCGACCAGTATTGCATCCTTTTTTCTCAGATTATTCGTCACGAACTCATATGCATGAGCCTCATGGCAAACGGCACACTTCGATTCATAAAGCTCATGCGGATCAATCGTCTGAGCCACTGCAGACTGTCCATAAACGGGCAATGAAGTTATAAGTGTCAAAAGCATCAATAGCCTAAACATACCTACACCCCGTGATGTTGCCTTCCCGACTGGGTGGCAATCGCAAACATTTCACGGCCTTAAGGTACGCGGAAACACTCAAATGAAAATGATACAGATCAAGAAGGTATCAAAATGTAACCGGCTCAACTGATTTTGGCTTCGAGAAATTCAGTCGATCTGATCGTTACGTAACGGGTTGGGTGGTCCGGGGAAATATCGAACTTGTAGGCGATCCCTTTTGGAATTTCTATTATGTCGCCCTTTTGGGCCTGTTTTTTATCATTCCCAACTTGCGCATCCACCATGCCTTGCAAAACATAAACATACTGCTCGTGGGGACTGGACTGGGATATCTCCGAATATCCCGAGGGGATCTCGTGAAACCCGAAGGCTTCGCGTTCTCCTTCAATCCAGTCTATTCTCAGACCCGCGCGAAATGGATCTTCGAGGGAGCGGAGAATTGAATAGTAACATTCCGGCACATTCTCGATGATGATTTTTGAATCTTCACTACCTCCGTCACCTCCTGTATTCTGCCCCTTTCGATCTTCTATCTGTCCGGCTTCATAGAGTTTATTGACTTCTTCAACACTCATAGCCTCATCAGGCTCGGCTTCATCCGCCGCCAACCCGACAACTGTCCACGTCTGGTCCTTGACATAGAGATAGGCGCAGGGACCTTCTTCAGTCGCTTTGAGAGAATGGCGGACATAGGGTGGTATCAGGACAAAAGTGCCCGGATTGATGATCCGCCGATCCTTGCCGATTACGCAATTCACTTTACCTTCGACCACGAAAACGAGTAGTTCATTGGGATGGTAGTGAAGCTCCGAACCGGTACCGGCAACTTTCTGGTTCAAACAGTAGTATAGATATTTTCCCTCAATAATTGGCGATCGTGCCGTTGACAAATGTGGCGTCAGGTTGACTTGTTCCAGTTCTTCAAATCGATAAAACGGCATGGACCTTCTCCTTTAAGCGGGTTCTTGTTTTTTGCACTTTGTCGGCACCCATTAATTTGCGACCAGGGGCGCGTTAAGGGCACATTCGGGCACGACGCCTCCGCGATTGCCGATCTCTATTGAGCCCCACCGATCCTCATAGATGGAAGCGAGTTGCCTGTCACCCCGAACGGAGAGCCAGAGGCGCAAGAGATGGCGCTTGCGGTGCTCTTCCGGCCAGTCGATAAAGGCCGTCCGGTCGTGCAGCAGCGTATGGTTATAGACGAGTTGAACATCACCGGGATTAAACTCCATATTCATATGGATGGCCGGATCGTTGGTCAGATCCTCAAACTGTTTCATAGCTTCTGCGTGTTTTGCCGTCAGAGGTCTTGCCTCCTTGAACCGGCTTGCGGATTCAATGTAGCGGCCGACAAAATAGGTTGAGAGCAGGTTGTCACACCAGGTAAAGACCGGTGTCATGGAAAAGGGCTTCTGGCCGGGCCCGACCTCTCCACGCCGGTCCATGGGATAAGGTTCGAACAGGGTGCGAACCAACTCAGGCGTACGGCGTCGGAGTTCATTGTAGATGGTGACCGAACTGACCAGGGACGATGCACCACCGGACTTCGCCGTTTGCAGACACAGCAGGCCGACGATGTCGCAGCGATCCGTATGGTAGGTCTGACGCTCAGCGGTTTCATAAACACGCGCCGTGGGATCCGTCTTGGCATTCTTTCCCAGATCTCTGATATGCCCGAGCACATGGCCCCGGGCGTTCTGCGACATAACTCTGCCCATATGGGTGCCCAGGCCGAAATAGGCGATGGCCGACTCCCTTATCGTCCAATCACCGACCGGCAAGCCCCGTAGCAACGCAAACCCGCGACCATGGATAACTTCGAACAGGATCTTCTGCAAACGTGCCGACAGCGTCGGCAGCACAAAATCCAGCTGCCTGATGTCGGTGATCTCCATATCTCGGTTCAGCACCTCCCGCACCGCACTGCGAATTTCCCCGACCTCATCTTCGGTTAATTTATGGATCCAGTCGGTCCGCTGTTCCATGTCCGGGCCGTACCAGGCGGCCTCGGAATCGATGCTCTCCGGCAAAGGGTCCGGAATGTCGATTGGGTAGGTTTTTGATACCATCTTTTGACCACCCATGGATAAAGCTGATGAAGTCGGCGGTGGGTACCGGCCGCCAGTTCATTGATCTGTGGCTGGCGGCCTTTCTCAGGAAACCATCAAGCCCCTAGGCGTCTATTTTCCGCCAGCTATCGGGCTGCGCATGAATAATCTCCTTGCGCGCTTCCCCCGGACGGCGATCCACATATACATCGCCTTCTTTCATGACAAGTTGAATTTTTTCCCGCTCTTGAAGGATCTTAATATTGTCGAGCGGATCGCCCTCGACAACGACGATGTCCGCAAGCTTGCCGGCTTCAATTGTGCCGAGTTCCTTGCCCATGCCGATAGCTTCTGCGGCGTTCTTGGTCGCTGTCTGAATCGCATGCATGGGGCTCATGCCGAGTTCACAGTAAATTTCCAGCTCATAGGCATTTGTTCCCATACCCGGTTCGTAGCCCATATCCGTCCCCATGGCGATGTGGATGCCAAGCTCATGGCATTTTTGGAACGTTTCATAGCAATTCGGCTGAATTTTTTTCATTTTCTCCAGCACGAACTCGGCAGTCCCGATCTCACGGCGTATTTCAATCGCATGGTCTGTCCGATGGGCAAGTGTTGGGATCATCGGGATATTGGCTTCCTTGATCTTGTCCAGGGATTCGTTCGTGTGAAACACCATGTGCTCAATGGTATCGACTCCGGCCTTCACGGCGTTCATCTGCGATTCCGGTGTGAAGCAGTGGGATGCGCAGGGCTTGTTCAGAGCATGGGCCTCGTCGACAATGGCTTCCAGTTCCTCATAGGTCATGTTTCGGACATCGGGCTCTTCATCATCTGTGCCTCCGCCTCCTGAGGCGCAGGCCTTGACCACATCGGCTCCCTGACGCACAGCCAGCCGTGCCTGGCGGCGCAGTTCCCACGGTCCGTCACCTGTGAGGAACGGATCCGTCCGCATAGCCGCCTTGGGTAAAATCAGTTCCAGATGCGAGCAGGTCATGATTGCGTAACCGCTGACGATCAGGCGTGGACCGGCAATACATCCGGCATTGATAATTTCCCGCACGGCCACGGTTTCCTGTGTAAACAGACCTCTGCTTGACAACAAACCCATATCCCGAAGGGTGGTAAAACCCATCTCAAAACAAAGCTGGGCATTAAAAAGCGAATACATCTGCTGCAGGTGCGGCGTGACCTCCCACTGTGCGACCCGGTAGTTCTTAAACGTGCGATTGTTGAACATGCCGACATGAATATGAATATCCATCATCCCGGGCATGACCGTTTTTTCCGAGGCATCAATGATTTCAGCGCCCGCTGGAATTTGAACGTCGTCCGAACTGCCGACGTCGGAAATTTTCTTGCCATCAATAAGGATAATCGCATTCTGGACCGGAGTGCCGCCATTGCCGTCGATCAATAAGCCGGCTTTTATCGCTTTCACTGTCATTTCTTCCTCACCACTTTGCCACGCGTTTACACCATGAAAATACGGACATTTTTGCCCTGTTGTGATTGGTTTACTCTGTAAAACAATGTTGCAACTATAACGAAATCCGTCAAGAATTATCACTTAACTCAAGCTGATTACTTTGTGCCGTA
>JANQOC010000215.1 GCA_028279265.1 Hyphomicrobiales bacterium | reverse complement strand
GATAATTCCAGGAAAATCAGAATCCGATGTGAGATCTGCTGAGCGACCGCATGGACCCGACGGTGGAATTTCAGTGACCTAGGGCCGTCAACCCTGATTTCCATTTCTGGTCTTTATACCGTAAGCTGGGCCGGTCGCCTCACTTTGACCGAATGAGTAATGGTTAGGAATTCTGCCCTTCCGTCTCTGAACATAGGCTGGGACCGTTCAACAGGGGGAAGGCAAAAAAATGGTGCTGAGTTTCGGATCAGAATCTTTCAGCCCTGCCCAGGTTTGCCTGCTCAAATGTCCAAAGCCATGAGGCACTCTCCTCGTGAGCCCTCTTCATTCGGGCACGGAATGTCCAAAACATCAATGTTTACAGGCATTTCGAATTCCGTTGCCGCGCACCCCGAAAAAAGAAAAGCTGCTGAACTTGTTCAGCAGCTTTAGAGTTGGGGGCAGAAGACGAAGGAAACAATCTTGCAAGATTTCCAACCGTCTTCAGGGGTAAGCACATTCGTGGAGGAATGTGCTATCTCAAAATGGTCATAGTAGAAACGTGCAGGTGAAGGCTGGAAGTGTCGGTAAAATTGTCCGACCCGTGAACAATAAGCAAATTACAAAATGAAGCTTGCTTGCAGCTTCCCCACACATGTCCCTAACAAATATTAATTTTATAGAAAGATGGAATGTTCGCCACAAAATTCGATATTGCGTTGCACCATCTGGTCTTGGTCACAATGGGAATGGAGCCTGTTGCTGCTTTTGGTTTCGACGAAAGACTTAGTTATATGACCGTTTGATCCATAGGCTTCAAAAGCCAGAGATGCTAGACAGGACCCGTGTCAAACGGACCTCTGAGTATTTGATAGAATGAGAATTGCTGACGATGCAGTAACAACATTCGGCAATGACTGAGATAAAAAGTTTTCTGAAGGAAGCATCATGGAGAGTTTCAAAGCCTTGCAACTGCATAAATCGGATTCCGGCCCCGATGTCCGGTGGGTGGATCTGACAAAGGATGATCTCATGGAGGGGGATGTCGTCGTCCGCGTGTCTCATTCCACCATCAACTACAAGGATGGGCTGGCCATTACCGGCAAGGCACCCGTGGTCCGCAAATGGCCAATGATCCCCGGGATTGATTTCTGCGGCACTGTCGTGGAATCCGGTTCTCCGGAATATGCCGAAGGCGACGAAGTTATTCTCAATGGTTGGGGTGTCGGTGAGACACATTTCGGCGGTTATGCCCAATACGCCCGCGTCAGCAGTGATTGGCTTGTGCCCAAGCCTTCCGGATTTTCGGCCGCCCAAACCATGGCTATAGGGACCGCCGGTTATACGGCGATGTTATGCGTATTGGCTCTGGAAAAGAACGCGGTGTCACCGGCAGACGGCCCGGTTTTGGTGACCGGGGCCTCGGGCGGGGTCGGCAGTGTCGCCGTGTCTCTCCTGGCCAAGCTCGGCTATCAGGTAATCGCCTCGACAGGAAGACAGGAGGAAGCTCCGTTTCTCAAATCTCTCGGAGCAGCCGAAATTGTTGACCGGGCGGAATTTTCAGGATCCCCAAAACCCTTGTCCAAGGAACGATGGGCAGGAGCGATAGATGTCGCCGGCAGCGGCACACTGGCAAATATTATTAGCCAGCTCCAGTATGGTGGGACGGTTGCGGCTTGTGGTCTGGCCCAGGGTATGGATTTACCTACCTCGGTCGCACCGTTTATTCTCCGCGGTGTCACGCTCGCCGGCGTAGACTCGGTGATGGTTCCAAGAGAAAGACGCATTGTGGCCTGGAACCGGCTGGAAACGGATCTGGATCGCGACAAACTCGCCGAATTGACGCAGACATTCCCTCTCAGCGAAGTCGTCGAACTGGCCCCCAAAATTCTGGCAGGGCAGGTGCGCGGGCGTGTTGTCCTGGAGATTGATTGAGACTCCATTACATTGGACCGCAAATTGGCCGTAAACAAATGTTAATAATTTAACCGTGGGGCAGGCTGAAAAACTTAGATTTGTTCATATTGTTTTATAACAATTGGATGCAGTTTAGGCCTCATGGTTTATCGCGTAAGGTATTTTGTTGTTTTAGGTTTGTGTTTGGGTGTTGTAACGGTCGCCGCGGGATGCGGATCGATCAAGAAATCTCTCTCCAAAACAAAACCCTATTTCCTGGCCAAGGAAGAACCCTGGCGCCAGAGCGAGGAGTTCGTCTGTGTTCGCTCTGGAGATGTACGCCGTTCCGCCTTTATCGTTCCCAGGTCCAGAATTGACGGTCCTAGCTTCTGCGGCGCCGAATACCCTCTCAAAGTGTCTGCCCTGGATCACGGCCGTGTCCGGATGTCGCCGGGGGCGACCTTGCGCTGTCCCATGGTGCCGGCCATTGAGAAATGGATACGGGAAGTTGTTCAGCCTGCGTCCTATCGGCACTTCAATCAGCCGGTTCGGGACATGAATGTCATTTCTTCCTATTCCTGCCGCCCACAGAACAACAGGCACGGCGCCCGCCTTTCTGAACACGGCTATGCCAATGCTATCGATATTGCCAAGTTCACCCTTGCTGGCGGCCAAACCATCGATATCAAGAAAAGTTGGAGAGGAAGGAGCTCGGAAAGTTTCTTTTTGAAGGAAATTCATCGCGGTGCCTGCCGAATTTTCTATACTGTCCTTGGCCCCAACTATGACAAGAATCACTATAATCATTTCCATTTTGACCTGGCCCGCCATGGCCGCTTCGGGACGAAACGAATTTGCAAATAGCGACGCCTAACGAATGTCGTTGCTCCCGGTTCGGGAAATGAGATAAAATTCCCCCATGACACGGCACCGGAAGGTACAATACTCTATGGCGAGTCACTCGAAGATTGTGGCTTTCAGGCAATTTTGGCTGTTATGCCTAAGCCTCTTTGCCACTGTACTTTTGTTTGCCCCTCCCACCCACAGCGCTGAAACTGAAGTTGATCTCGAGCTCATCCTGGCCGTTGATGTATCCCGTTCCATGGACAGGGATGAGCAAAAGTTGCAACGCGACGGCTATGTCGCAGCCATCCAGCATCCCTCGGTGCTGTATGCCATCAGTCAGGGGCTGCTCGGGAAAATCGCCGTCACCTATGTGGAGTGGGCCGGGCAGGGGCTGCAGAAAGTCACGGTTCCCTGGACAATCATAAGCGGTAAATCATCCGCTGAGCAGTTTGCCCGAAGGCTCGGAGAAGCGCCTTTGATACAGTGGCGTCGCACGGGTATCAGCGGGGCACTTCTGGCCGCCGCTGACCTGTTTGAGAACAACGGTTATCGGGGATTGCGCCGTGTGGTCGACGTTTCCGGGGATGGGCCAAACAATTCCGGCATTCCCGTCTACGAAGCCAGGGATCGTCTGATAAAAAAAGGGATCATAATCAACGGCCTGCCAATCATGTTGAAATCGCCCCAATGGTCCGGGTTCTTCGATATTGAAAACCTCGACATATATTATGAGGATTGCGTCATTGGCGGACCCGGGTCGTTCTGGATTGCCGTCCGTGATGCCAAGGAGTTTGCCAATGCCATTCGTCGCAAACTTCTCCTCGAAATCGCTTATCAGGACAATTTCAAGCTTCAACGCGCCTTTGTCGGTCGTAAACAGGCGCGGATTGACTGCCTGATTGGCGAAAGCGCTGGCAGCAATATTTCGACAATTTTGAGTGATTGTCGGGTTTTGATCATTGCCCCTTGTGATTGCGCCATTGCTGAACTATGTAATGTAAAAGGTATTTACATGAATAGATCAGCATCATCCGGGCGTTTTTCCCGTCGTGGTTATCATCACGGCAATCTCAAGGAAGCTCTGAAGGCCGCGGCGAAACAATTGATATTGGAAAAGGGCCCCCAGGGTTTTTCCCTTGTTGAGGCCGCGCGTTACGCCAAGGTTTCCCCGGCGGCGCCCTATCGTCACTATAAGGACCGGGAGGCTCTGCTGCGGGATATTGCAGAAACCGGTTTTCAGAGATTTTCCGAGAGTTTGCAGCAGGCCTGGCAGCAGGGTGGGCCGGACCCGCTAACCGCATTGAAACGGGTTGCCCACGCCTATATTGCCTTTGCCTTTCAGGAAAAGGCCTACTATCAGACCATGTTCGGTGCCCGTCTGCGCCAGGCTGGCGAAACTGAAAAAGCCACGAATGCGGGAGAAACCGCTTTTCAGAATCTGTTGAGCATGGTTCAGGCTCTGAAAAATGAATCCGGTAGCCGCCTGGATATCGATGTGGAAGAGGTGGCCTTGCATATTTGGTCCTTCTCCCACGGGATAGCGACCTTGTTTTCCCAGGATTCCGACACCAGATCCTATGATCCTGCAGAACTGCTGGAGAACGGTGTTTCCATTTACTTGCAGGGACTGGTGCGAAATGAGGCAATTCAAAGAAGTGAATCCTGACATTTCGGGACTGAATTCCACTTTGGAAGAAGGATTGGCGGTTCGGCGTGTTCTCAGAACTGCTTGTCTTGTCGTCGGTCCAAAAAGTTTTTCCGAGATCGCACGAATATTTGTTCGCGGCTCTTGAAATTGCTGCAGAGCACACCCATAATGTAAATAGTATTTACATAATAGAAGGAGGTTTGAATGCCGCTACCGGCAATCTTTGAAGATCTGCCGAAACCCGTCTGGATCGCATTTATGATACTCGGGTTCATTGCCTTCTGGCCGATCGGACTAGCAATATTGGGATACATGTACTGGAGTGGAATTATGGGATGTTGGAAGGGTAACAGGAGTATGAAACATTGGCGCGGGCCTGTGACTACATTCAGGTCTTCCGGTAACAAGGCGTTTGACGAATACCGGGAAGCCACGCTCAACAGGTTGAAGGAAGAACAGGACGAGTTTGAAATGTTCCTGGAACGTCTGAAACAGGCCAAGGACCAGAAGGAATTCGACCAGTTCATGGCCGAGCGTAACGGAGCTCCCTCGGCTCACACCTGATAAAACTTGAACCGAAACAAATGTGACAAATTCGCGCGTTGGCAGGCTTTGCTGAGGCGCGATTTGTGTTATCTTGGGCACGGGTAATGAGGTGCTGATTCAGGACGTGCCCGGAATTCAGGGAATTCTGGAAAACTCGCAGGATTCAGCATCTTTACCGCATCGGTAATCGTTTTAAGTTACGAGAGGATAGCTGAAAAGTGCATCCCAAGGCTGAAGATTACGAATACAATCTGGACCGGGCTCTCAACACGGTGGTTGGCGTTCGCACGACAATTCCGGAAGATGCTTTCACCGCACAGATACTGGGCACCGAACGTGCGGGAAACGGGGTTTTGATCAATGACAGCGGTCTGATCCTGACAATAGGTTATTTGATCACCGAGGCTGAGTCGATCTGGATTAGCCTGGCAGACGGCAATACCGTCCAGGGACATATGCTGGCCTATGATCAAAGGACGGGTTTTGGGCTTGTTCAGGCACTGGCAAAGGTTGACTTGCCGGGGCTTCCCTTCGGCAATTCGGATCGGGCCGAGGTGGGGGAAAGCGTTGTGGTTGCCGGCGCTGGTGGCCGGCATCACTCGGTGGAAGCGCAAATCGTCGCCAAGCAGGAATTCGTGGGCTATTGGGAATATGTTCTCGATGAAGCAATCTATACCGCACCATCGCATCCAAACTGGGGCGGGGCGGCGCTGATCGGGTCAAACGGCAAACTTTTGGGCATTGGATCTCTGCAACTCGAAAGCACTCTGAGCAATAACCAATCTCAGGACGTCAACATGATTGTGCCCATTGATCTGTTGAAGCCGATACTGGAAGATTTGAAAACCAGAGGACGAACCGTTTATTCGCCGCGGCCCTGGCTGGGTATCTATGCCACCGAAATCGGGAATCGCATTGTTCTCGCAGGCCTGGCGCAGGATGCCCCGGCGGAGCAGGCCGAGCTTGAAGTCGGTGATATTGTTCTCAGTGTTGCAGGCGAATCCGTTCGTAGTCTCTCGGAGTTCTTCAAGACAATATGGTCGGTCGGCGATGCCGGTGTTGAAATTCCCCTACGTATTCTGCGCGATAACAATACTTTGGATATTATTGTCAACTCCATCGATCGCAATGATATACTCAAGCGTCCGGTCATTCACTAGCTCTCACACGGGTCCGTTCGAAAGCTCTTAACTGAACTCTTATTTGAGAATGGAATAAACAATGTCTATTTGGGGCAAAATTGCCGGGGCCGCCGCAGGGCTTGCCATTGGCGGACCCATCGGAGCCCTGCTGGGGGCAATCGCCGGGCATTTCGCCGTCGATCAGTCCAGAAGCAATGAGAACGGCGAACAACCCGTCGATCAGGTCGCCTTCACCATGGGGGTGATCGCGCTGGGTGCAAAAATGGCGAAAGCCGACGGGGTCGTGACCAAGGACGAAATCGTTGCCTTCAAGGAAGTGTTCAAGGTTCCCGAAGAAGAAGTAAAAAACGTCGCCCGCGTGTTTGACCTGGCAAAGCAGGACATCGCAGGGTTCGAGTCCTATGCGGATCAGCTTGCCCGCATGTTTTCGAACAACAAGAAACTTCTGGAAGATGTACTCGAAGGGCTCTTCCACATTGCCAAGGCCGATGAGGTTCTGCATCCCGCCGAAGAGGAATTCCTGTCAAAAGTGGCAGAGCATTTTGGCTTCACGGAAACCGAGTTTCGCTATATCCGCTCCCGTCATGTGATGAACACGGAGACGGTCGACCCATACGACGTTCTCGAAATTACACCGGAGATTTCCGACGACGAGCTCAAGGCGCACTACAAAAAGCTGGTGCGCGAAAATCATCCCGACAAGCTGATCGCCCGGGGTGTGCCTGAGGAATTTATCGAGATTTCAACAAAACGCCTGGCGGCGATCAACCAGGCCTATGATGAACTGGCAAAGGAACGGGGCTTGTGAGCCTGAAAACAGATTCCCCTTTTGCCGACATATTTGTTCCCTCTCCCAATTTTGAGCCGCGAAAGGCGGGACCGGGTATTGATCTCCTGCTGCTTCACTATACGGCGACGGAAACATCCACCGAAGCCTTGCAATGGCTAACGAATTCGACGTCAAAGGTTTCGTCCCATTATCTCATTGGCGAAAATGGCGGTGTCGTACAAATGGTCCATGAAAAAGACCGAGCCTGGCATGCCGGTGACAGTTTCTGGGATGGGGAAACCGATATCAATTCCCGCTCAATTGGTATCGAGATCCAAAATCTCGGCCATGACCATGATTTGCCCGAATATCCGGACACGCAAATGACCGCTATTGTTCGCTTGTGCCTGGATATTGTCAGCCGCCATACCATCCCGCCGCACAGGGTGTTGGCGCATTCGGATGTGGCGCCGCATCGGAAACGCGATCCCGGCGAGCACTTTGACTGGGCGCGGCTCTACCGTGCCGGAATTGGCCTCTGGGTGGCCCCGTCGGCCCCCGGGGATGAAATCATTTGTCAAACGGGCGAAACATCGGACGCGGTCCGTGAAATCCAGTCGTGCCTGTCCAGGGTCGGATACAAAGTCAATCAGACAGGTACCTATGACATGGAAACCGAACAGGCTGTTGCCGCCTTTCAGCGCCACTTCCGGCCGCAGCGGGTGGACGGCATTGTTGACTCTTCCACCCGCGAAACACTGGATCGATTTCTCAGTGCCGTCACAAACACGATAAATCTGACTTAATCTGTGAAATTATTCGTGAAATTGTTGATCCCGCTCGCTTACGGCGAGCTTGACGTATGGCCGCGTGCGGCTTATGTCGGGAAGACCAGTCAGCCGGATGATCGCTGATGCAGTTTCGGCTGTAGCAGAGGAAAGTCCGGGCTCCATGGAAACGCGGTGCCGGGTAACGCCCGGCGGGGGTGACCCCAGGGAAAGTGCCGCAGAAAGCAAACCGCCTCGATCTTCGGGTTTGAGGTAAGGGTGAAAGGGTGCGGTAAGAGCGCACCGCGTCGCTGGCAACAGCGATGGCAGGGTAACCCCCACCGGGAGCAAGACCAAATAGGGATGGTGCGAAACATTTGTTTCAGGCCGGTTTCCAGGCCACCGTCCGGGTAGGTTGCTAGAGATGCATGGTAA
>JANQOC010000204.1 GCA_028279265.1 Hyphomicrobiales bacterium | reverse complement strand
TTATGTCTCCCCCACAGGCGATATGGTCGAATACCGGGAAGCGACGGGATGGAGTGCCGGCGGCGACAGCTCGCTGGGTCTTCGTCGCTATTTGTGCACCCTGAAGAAATCCGGACAACACGGGGTTCGTTTTCACTATTGCTCTCCCAGCACCGACATGCTGGGCTGGGTCGTTGAACGGGTTTCCGGAAACCGGTATTCAGAGCTGCTGTCCGAAGTCCTTTTTCAACCCGCCGGAACTTTTGAGAATGCCTATATCGGTATTGATCCCTATGGCGCGGCCCGAGCCTCCGGCGGCATTTGCATGACCCTGCGGGATCTCGCCCGCATCGGTGAGCTGGTTCTGGGCAGGGGCGCCTTGGATGGAGCGCAGATAGTCCCGGAATCCTGGATCGACGATATTTATAGCGGCGGGAGTCGGGAAACCTGGATCGGCGGATCCTTCGAAGATGGCTGGCCTGATGCCTGGTATCGCTCGCAATGGTACAAGCAGGGGACACCTGTCAGAGCCATCAGCGGGTTCGGAATTTACGGACAGGCTCTCTATATTAATCCTCGAACCGAAACCGTGATTGCCAAATTATCCTCTCAGCCCCAGCCTCTCGACTGGGAACTGGAAGCCTTTCAGCGCGCGGCTTTTGATGCGATTGCCCAGAGCCTTTAGCCCGGCTCTTCGACCGGGCTACGCGACCGGGCAACAGCATAGGTGCGGGATAAGAATTCGGGCAATACAGGAACGGCAACGCAACCTGTATCGCCCTTATTCTTTTTAACCTTCGACCTCAAGCGGCATGGCCTTCGACAACAATGAAATCCGCATCGGCATTGGCGTTTCGGATTGATTTTGCAGCCTGATACTCGGGACTTCGATAACACGCCACAGCTGTCTGATAGTCGGCGAATTCAACGACCACATTACGGTCGCGGGCCTCCCCTTCCATTTTTTCGTAAGCTCCCCCGCGGACAAGAAACCGCGCCCCGAATTTTTCGAAGGCCGGGCGCGCGGCCTGCAGATAATCCGGGTAGTTTGCCTCGTTATTTACGGAAACCCGTACAATCCAATATCCCTTGGACACAATGCTCTCCATTTGTTGATGATCCACTATGCTCAAAATATAGGACTTGCCAGACATCAATAAAAATGAATAATAATGAAGAATTTGATCATAAATTGAGATGATTATGGAACTTTCCGATCTCAGGATATTTTCGACCGTTGTGCGGGAAGGAGGCATCACGCGTGCGGCGGAACGTCTTCATCGGGTTCAGTCCAATGTGACGACACGTATTCGCCAGCTTGAAGAAAAGCTCGGGGTTAAGCTCTTTATCCGCGAGGGCAAGCGCTTGCATCTCTCACCGGCCGGGCGAATTCTTCTGGAATACAGCGATCGGCTTCTCGACCTCAGCGAAGAAGCCGAGAGGGCGGTCAGAGATCTGCATCCCCGCGGCACCTTTCGCCTCGGCGCCATGGAAAGCACCGCGGCCGTGCGGCTTCCGGCACCCCTGACAGCCTACAATGATCGATTTCCCGATGTTACCATCGAACTGCAAACCGGCAATCCTGTAGAACTCTGCCGGGCGCTGCTTGCCGGTGACATCGAAGCCGCTCTTATTGCCGCTCCGGTTGCGGAAGCGAAGTTTGATTTCGTTGTCGCTTTTGACGAAGAGCCGGTAATCGTGACGGCGCAGAATTATCCGGAAATTACCGATACCGAGGGGACACCGAAAACGATGATCGTTTTCGAACATGGCTGTCCCCATCGCCGCCAATTGGAGGCTTGGTATGAAAACCGGGAAGATCTTCCGGACCGGACCCTGGAACTCGGGTCCTACCACGCCATGCTGGGATGTGTCCTGGCAGGTATGGGCGCGGCCCTGGTGCCGAAATCGGTTCTCGCAAGCTTTGCCGAAGCGCACCGATTGCGCATCTACGATTTACCTCCGGGACAGGACCGGTTGCCGACGCTCCTGACTTGGAGAAAGGGCGCACGCTCTTCCAAGATCGATGGATTGGTCGAGATATTGAACGGCAGCGAGACGGCCGCAGCCTAAAGGGCGGCGATTGTTTCCAGGTCAAACCCGGTCCCGGATCGGGGGAGCCACCTGGGTCCTCGCGTTTGAGCCGGAAGAAACTCCGCGCGCTGGCAGTTAGCCCACCGATTTGAACATGCCGGGTCTTATGCTAGGTTGCTCGCATGGGAATGAAATTAACTCTTCTTGGAACAGGGACGCCGAACCCGTCTCTTGAGCGTGCCGGCTCGAGCCATCTTCTGGAAATCGGGAATGACCTTGTTCTTCTCGATTGCGGTCCCGGCAGTTATGTCAGGTTTCTGCAGACCGGCAAATCGCTGACCGATATCACGCACATCATTTTCTCCCATTTTCACTACGATCACTGCGCGGATCTCGCCTCTTTTGCCCTTGCCCGGTGGGATCAGTCCGCGGGCCGCTATCCGGAAATAAAGATCTCCGGTCCCTCCCATGTCCAGGCACTGGTGGCTTCCCTGTTTTCACCGGAAGGCGCTTTTGGACCCGACCAGAAGGCCCGTACCGAGCATCCGGCAAGTCTCGGTTACTTCCATGCGCGCGGCGGTCAGGGGGCGAGAACGCCATTCTCCCCTGAAGTGCGGGAGTTATCTCCCGGGGATCAAATACATGAAGCGGACGGAGGCTGGCGGTTTGAATGTGTCGAGGTGCCCCATGTCCAGCCCTACTTGTCAAACCTGGCCTTCCGTTTCGATGATGGAACGAATTCCTTTTGCTATTCCGGTGATACGTCCTACTCGGAAGATTTTATTTCGCTCGGCCGGGACTGCGATTTATTGCTGCACATGTGCCACCGGATATCAGGCACAGAGCTCACGAAAGCCGGGCAGACATCCTCTGCTGGACATCTCGATGCGGCCAGAACGGCACAAGCAATGCGGGCCGCAACTTGCGTCACGACCCACATAAGTGAACAGATGGATGTCCCGGGCATCGCAGAAAAGCTGATGCGGGAAATGGCCGGGATTTACGACGGCAATATCATCTGGGGAAAGGACCTGATGACCTTGCCTGTGACACCACCGCAACCAACTCAGCTAATCTGAAAACCGGAACTAGCGAGCCACGTTTTTCTTGTCGTTTCGCCACTTCAAGAAGTTTTCAAACAGGATATTCAATTCTTGGGCGTTGACCTTTTCCGCCGAAGTCCCGGTATCCTGCAAGAAAGCCGAGAATTCCCATTTCAGCCGCGATGCGGAACTTGGTACCGGCACCTGTCGCGGGTTTTGATCCAGCCAATCCTGGGCAGCCTTGAACCGGGTCCAGCCAGGTACATCGGCGGCCAGATTCACGGTTTTCCACTTCGGGTGAAATCCGGGTTTCTTCAGTTCCTCGAAATTCGTAAAGAACTTCTCCACAAAGCGGGCCACTTTTTTATAGCGCTCATGATTTGAAGGCCAGTTGAATACGGCGAGCACGTTTCGGGCTGCAATTGTCGGTACTTCCTCGCCTTCCGCGATCAGATCAGGATAGTCTTTGTTCGTAAATTTCGAAGGCAGATAAAGTTCCTGAACTTCCTCGGTATAGGGAATGGGCAGGAGATGCAGGCCATCATCCTTCTTTATTCTCATGATCGGTCGAGCCGGTTTCCCGAGCACGTTGAAGTGCGCATGGATTTCCCCGGCCTTCAACTGCGGAATGGCCCGGTTCGTATCCCGGTTGACCAGTTTGGCATTGATGCCCAGCCTGCGAAAGATCAGGGTTCCCACGATCGAGGATCCCGTTCCCTTGGCGTTGATGCTGACCGTCTTTCCTTCCAGATCCGCGAGGGACTGAATTTCCTTGCGGGCGACGATATGGACTTCCGCCGGAAACATCTGGGTGATAAAGCGCACGCGATTTCTGATCGAGTTATAGCGTGGATCGTTTTTCAGATACTCAAGGGTATCCGTTTGCACAACTCCCATGTCGATGCCCCGCAGATATAGGACGTCCCAGAGGTTCTGTACTTTCCCCCGGGCAACAACAGGAATGACGCGCATATCTTCGAACCGCTCGCCTGCGTCTAGGAGCGTTGAGAGATTATGCGCTGCAACCATGGCCGGGGCGCCGATTGTCCGCAGCGTCATGATCGTGACCGTGCCGGCATTGGCAATCGACTTGGTCTGATTTTTGAGCAGCGCACTGACATCGGACTGACCCGTCTGCTGCGTGTTCTGCGCCAGCTTGATGTACGGTTTATATTGGACGCTGTCTGAATTTTCGGAAGTGACATATTGAGCGTTCACTGCGGACACTGAAGCAAACGAAAAACTGATCATCAGCAGTGAAAACAAACGCACGGACAGTTTGAGCATACTTAAACCCTCACTTTGCAGCTCTAACTTTGACTCTACATGCCGGCCAGACCAAAGGGGTCCATCGGCACAACCCACCAAATTTAAAAGAAATTTTGCCCCTGAAAAGTGCAGATAATCGGGCAGTCCAAAATATAATTGCGGTCAAATTCCGGAATTTGGCACAAAATTTCAGTCGCTCGCGACGCCCGGACTCAAACTTAGCTGGAAAGGGTTAAGAACAAAGGATGAGGCTATAATTTAAGGGGTCTGAGACCGGAAAATGACATTATTGCCACCTACTCTAGCGGTACAGTTGACAGCAGTCATGGGAGGGGCAGCCATGTCGACTTCCATGCAGAAAATTTCACGGTACGCGGTTGTGTTGACCCTTGTTGGCCTCGCGCTTGCGGAGCAGACAAAAGATGTCCCTGCACAAACCAATTCCAACTCCTGGTATGCGGGGACCAATCTGCGCGAATATGGCATCCCCAATTTCGAGGGCCGCAAGGCCTATCGGACAAAATGGCTGGATCGGGATCTAGACGGCAAGAAAGAGACGCGGCTGGATTTCTATGTGGTCGATAACAAACTGATCGCGACCTACAGTTATGATAAACGCATTTACAGCCTCTCCATGGACACCAACTTCGCGTCTCCGGTTGAACTCTCCCTCATCGATAAAGAAGGCAAGGGAAAATTTGTGCCCTTAACAGGGGCCCCCACTTCCGCCGTTCCTTCCTGGCTCTACTAGCCGGTTCAGAGTTTGCGGGGGCAACCACTTGCCGGGAAAAGGATACCGGGTTTAATCGCCCGAAGTTCCTCGCTTGAGTCTGCTCCCGGAAAAGCGGCAGTGTTTCCGCGTTAAGCCTTTTTACCCCAGCCCAGCCCGCCAAACAGCACATAGTATCCGGCCGGTACGAAGAACAGGGTCATGACCGAGGCGACAAGCAGACCACCGATCATCAGCGCCGCCATCGGTTCGAACAGGGCACCGCCGGCGATGGCCATGGGCATCAGACCGAAAACGGTGGTTAAGGTCGTCAGCATGATCGGTGTTATGCGCTTCTCTGCCGCAGCGATAATGGCGTCTTTCAGAGACTTGGCCTCGCGTTCAATGTCGATCTGGTCAATAAGCACGATGGCATTGTTGATAATGATCCCGGCAAGGGAGATGGTTCCCAGTATCGCGAAAAAGGACAGCGGCTGACCGGTCAGCAGCAGCGCGATGGGCGCGCCGGCCAGAACCAGCGGGATTGTCAGAAAGGTCAGGGTCACGCGCCGGAACGAATTGAACTGGAAGACCAGGGCCGCCAGCATGATCAGCAGACCAACCGGCATGCCGGAAGCAAGCTTCTCGTTCACGTCGGCACTGTCTTCCGTCTCGCCGCCGATATGCAGGGTGTAGGCATCGTTGAGGTCTAATTGTTCGAGGGTCGGCTGCACAAAGGCGAGCAGCTCAGAGGCGGTGAGCGCTTCGCTCTTTGCCGAGATCTTAATCGTGCGCCGCTGGTTTTCCCGTCGGATCTGCGAAAATTCGAGCCGGGGCTGGAACGTCGCCACCTGGTCGATGGAGATCAGGCTGCCATTGACCGGGATGGAAAGGTTGGCGAGATCCTCGATACTGTCCCGGAAGCCTTCCTCGGCACGCAACACTATGGGAATGGACTGGGTGCCCTCGCGGTAATCGGAAACGGATGATCCGGAGAAGAAGGCCTCCATGATTTCGGAGATATCCTTGGAGGTCACACCCAGTTCCCGGGCCTTGTTCTGCGCGATATCGACAATGATTTTGACGCGTTTGTTACCCCAGTCATTTTCGTTCTGGATAATGCCGGGTGCTTCGGCAAACCTGGCTTCCACCTGTTTCGCCAGTCCCAGAAGCTTGTCGGCATCCGGACCGGAAAACATAATTTCCACAATTCCGGATTCGCTGCCACCGAGGGACAGGCTCTTGACCTTGAATCTGGCGGCGGGGTGGTTCTCCAGCAGGTGCCGCCGGGCCCGGTTCCGGGCTTCAATGGCGCCGGGGAAGTCAATTGTATTGACAAGTATGAAGGCGCTGGCCGGATCCGTATCAGCGGGATTGAGAGCCAGGTAAAATCTGGGTCCGCCATCGCCCACATAAATCGTTGTATCCGTTATTTCCGGATTGGCTTTCTTGTCGAGAAGCCATTTATTCACCGAAAGCGCCTCTTCCTGGGTGCGTGCGATGGATGTTCCCTTGGGCATATCCAAATAAATCAGATACTGGTTACGCTCACTGGTTGGAAACATTTCGCTGCGCACAAAGCTGAAGAATGACGCGCCGATAATCATCAAGGCGTAAATGACAGGTAGGACAATGATCGAATAGGGGAGGGCCCGGCGAATGAGTTTCCCGTAAGTCTGCGTCAAGAAATTCTGACTGTTCTGATCTTTGATCCGGGGCTGTTTCGGTGCGAGCCATACGCTGAGAGCCGGCAATATATACATGGATGTCAGCCAGGATCCCACAAGCATCGCGGCCACCACGGCGCCCAGGGAGAATCCATACTCGCCTTCCGCCCCTTCAAGCAGAAAAAGCGGGGTAAAGGCCGAAACCGTTGTAATCGAGGCTACGGCCAGGGGGATTACGAACTGGCCGCCCGAGGCCAGTGCCGCTTCCCGCGGTTTCATCCCCCTGGATATGCGTTCCTGAATATCCTGGACCACGACTACGCCATTGTCGACGAGCAGACCCAGGGCAATAATGATCGCCGCAATGGAGACGATTTGCAGCTCGATTTCGAGATAGGACATTGCGACGATGGCGAATGTCACCGTAAACGGCACGATACAGGCGATCGTAAGGGCGGAGCGCAACCCCATGAATATCAGCATGACGATAATGACGACGGCAAATGTCTGCGCGACATTGAGCAATGCGTCGTTGATGGACACCGTGACCTTGGACTCCTGATAGGTGGAAAAACGATAGGAAATGCCGATCGGCTGGGTCGCTTCGTATTTCACGACTTCTTTGCGAAGTTCCCGGCTGATCTTCTGAATGTCCTGTCCGTCATTCATCTGAATGCCGAGCATGATGGCCGGTTCGCCCTGATAGAAGGCGGGCTTGGCAACCGGATCCTGATAACCGCGGCGAACTTGAAGGATGTCTTCAAGGCGAACGAACGTATTGGCGCCGGAAATTGTCGTCAGAACATTTCTTACGGCTTCTACACTTTTGAGATCACCATTTGCTTCGAGGATGAGGGTCGTACCGCTGGCATCGAAATCACCGGCGGGGAGGATAATGTTCTGGGCCTGCAGGTCATTGAGTACCGTGGTTATCTGTACCCCGACGGCGGCCAGTTTTCGAGAATCGATTTCGAGCCAAATTCGCTCTTCCTGCTCGCCAAGCAGTTCGATCTTGCCAATTCCCTCAAGCGTGTGGAGTTGCCGCCTAAGCGCTTTCGCCGAGTCCCTGAGTTCCGCGTATGAATATCCTTCACCGGTTACCGCTACCGTGGCGATGACCACGTCGCCATAATCCGTGTTGACAAACGGCCCCCGGGTTCCGTCAGGCAGCTCGGTCTCCGCATCGGCCATTTTATTTCGAATGTCCTGGAACACGTCTTCGAGGGAATCCTTTGGGACCGAGGAGTAAAGTTCCAGATTGAGTTGCGCACTACCCGTTGAAATCAGAACTTTGATATCCTCGATTTCAGAGATTTCCCGGGCTGCCCTTTCCAGAGGATCGACAATAAGGTCCTCCATGCGGTCCGGGGCCATTCCCGGAAACTGGGCCGTTACCACGGCTGTTCGGATCGTGATCGAGGGATCTTCCCGTTTGGAGAGACCGAAATACATCTGGATCCCCAGAAACAGGATGCCGATCATCACCAGGATTGTGAGCCTTGATTTGCTAAGGCCAAATTGCGTGAGGAAGTTCATTTAACCGGCCTAGTTCGCTGTTTTAAGGAGTTTGACTTTTTGGCCGTCGCGCAGGAACGACACACCGGCCGAGGCGATAAGATCCCCGGGTTTCAGGCCGTCGACTACGATGATTTCATTTTCCCGGATTCCGCCGATGGTCACCTGGTGGCGTTTGACGGTCTGCGACCCCTCGTCGAACAGGTAGACATTCGCCGGAGTGCGCGGATTGGAGCTACTTCCATTTTCGATCTGGCCGTCGCGGATAAGGGCTGACAAGGGAATGAGATACCCTTCCCCCGCGGTCACGGGAAGGGTGAACGAAACCTCAACAGCCATGCCCGCCTTGATCTCGGGATGGGAGTCCACGAGCCTGACGATAACCGGGAACGAGGATACCGTATCGGCCCGCGATCCCAGTTCGCTGACCACGCCCGGCAGTGAAACAGACGGATTGTCGGCCAGGCGGATCGTCACCTTTTTTCCAACCGCCAGGCGCGTGGAAATCTCATAGCTGACGGGAAAGCTGACCTCAAACCTTTGCGGGCTGTACATTGTCGCTATTGTTGTCCCGGCGGCGACGGTTGCAAAGGACTCGGCAGAAACCGAATTGATTATACCGTCATAGGGCGCCTTCAAATTGGCCTTCGTCAGATTCTCCTTTGCCGTGTCCAGGTCCTTACTGGCCCTGTCAGCCTGTGCGGTGGCGGTCCGGGCGCTTGTACGCGCATCATCAACGGCGACCTGTGTCGTCGCACCCCTTTTGAGCAGGATCTCCAGGCGTTCCTGAGTGGCCTTTGCATTTTCGGCAGAGGCCTGGGCCTGCTCGAGAGAAGCCTCGGCTCCATCGACAGCCAGTTGCAGGGATGTCATGTCGAGCTCAACAAGTGTCTGGCCACTGGTTACGTTCTGCCCGACATTGAGGTTAACCTCTTCCAGGCGTCCCGATATCTCAAAGGACAGTGTTGTGATTTCCGACGGCTGCAGGACGCTTGGATAGCGCCGGATTTCTTCCTTTTGCTGCTCCGCAATAACAAAAGTTTTCAGTGCACGGACCGGCGGTTCGGCATCTTTTTTATCGGCTTCTGAATCGCCGCAGGCGGCCACCAGGACAAGCGCCGACATAACCGCCAGCGTTTTCTTGAATTTCGAAATTGGATTATCAAATGGCGTCATCGAAATTTCTTCACCTCCAGCACAACTCAACTGCAATCCGGTTTGTCTTTGTCGGAGCCCGGCAAATGAACGGATTTTGTTTTCTCCGTAAGGGAACTCAATGGGCGGATTTACGTAAAATCTACAACGAAGTCCCGTGGGGAAAGACACTAATCACAAAGATCCGGCTTGCACAACGATAGATTCCCGTACCTTCAGTGTTTTCCCGAGCAGTGTTTTCCCGAGGCGTTCACTGTCGCCCGACAGATTGGCAAACATTCGGATTGATTTCAGAATTAACGACGCCTCTCTGTTTTTGTGCAAGGACATGGTCTATCATCCTGTAGAGATAAGTTAGCTGACGGAGATCCCATGTCCCATTCCTTCAAAACCCAGAAAGATCAGCGCATCAGTTACATCGATCCGGATTCTCTCGACGCGGAAATGCGCGAGGAGCTCGAACGTTGTGCCACCGAAGGGACACCGCGGCCTGAGAGCCAGGCCATCCGTGCCCATGTTCCCGGTGCATTCTGGTCGTTCCGCAATACCTGGCGCGATGTTTTTCACAGCGGCGTCTGCGATCATTCCATCAAGGAGCTGTGTCGGGTCTATGTATCCCGCTCGGTGCTCTGTGAATTCTGCGGCAACCAACGTTCCATCAAATCAGCCAATGCCGGTCTGATTGAAGAGGATTACCGCGAACTGCTGAATTTCGAGTCTGCGGATCGTTATGAGCCGCGCCAAAAGGCGGCGCTGGCCTACACCGAGGCGATCGTCTGGGATCTGCCCACTTCGGATGAGCTCTGGCAGCGACTTTATGATCATTTCAGCGAGCCGGAAATTGTTGAACTCGGATATTTCGTGGCCATCACCATGGGGCAGCAGCGCTGGCTCAGGACACTGAACATTGAGCACCATCAGGTGCTGGCGGGCGACAAGGGATCAATGGCGCCGGGATTTGAATCTTACGAAGCCCTGCAGGCGAGCAAATCCAGGGATGATTACTGGGCTAAGACATCTCAGGATAAAACAAAGTCACGGGCTCACAACTAGTGACGAATTCGGACTCGTTTGTTGCCGGTCTGTTGAATCGTGGCTGCATGCGAATTGCAAAGCCGGGTGTGTATTACAAAATTTGGCCCGCAGGGTCTGGTTCACAGAGGAGGAATACGTGTGTCGAAGCAGGCGCTCTTATTGTTACCGGGACTCGTATGCGATGATGCGATCTGGGTGAATCAGGTTCGGCATCTAGACGAGATCGCCGATATGACCATTCCTCCACTCGTTGAATCCGACGACATAGCTGAACAGGCGCAACATGTTCTGGCAAAGGCGCCGGAGGAATTTGCCCTCGCCGGCTTTTCCATGGGGGGATATGTGGCCCTTGAGATGCTCCGACAAGCGCCGGAACGCATTACGCGGCTGGCATTGCTCGATACCACGTCCCGATTGGATACGCCGGAGAAGACGGCTGGGCGTCAGCAGGCCATCAGGCGGTGTGAAGAGGGACAATTCCAGGATGTCATCAGGGATATGCTTGCGGTTCTCCTGCACCCGTCCCGGCAAGAATCTCAGTTAGCGGATTTCGTCATAAGCATGGCCGATCGGGTCGGCTCTGACTGTTTTGTCCGCCGGCACAAAACCATTATGTCGCGACAGTCTTGCGTGGAGAATTTGCGGAGCTGCCAGGTTCCGGTTCGTGTTATTTGCGGCCGGCAGGATGCCATGACTTCGGTAGAAGAACATCAGGAGCTGGCTGCGCTTGTCCCGGGTGCGCGTCTTTCCATAATCGAGGAATGCGGACATATGACGCCGATTGAAACGCCACATGCGACAAGCGCCCTGTTGCGCGACTGGCTTATTTACAATTAGGCGCGCGAAATGGAAGACATACTTGCAGCTGATATCGGTGGAACCTTTGTCGATGTCGTTCACTATAACCGCCGCCGAAGCGCTCTTGAATTTCACAAGGGCTTCACAACTCCGCAAAATCTGATTGCAGGGGTTGAGAGTACGATAGAAAAGACCAGCCCTTCACTGGCGTCCCTGCAGACTTTTGTTCACGGCACCACACTCGGACTGAATACCTGCCTGCAGCTCAATGGCGCTAAGACTGCCATACTCACAAATGAGGGCTTCGAGGATATTTTCGAGATGGGACGGTACGCCCGGGATCGTGCCCATATGTATTCCCTCATCTACGACACACCGCCCTTGCTGGTTCCCAAACTGCTTCGTCGTGGTGTCGCGGGCCGGGTGAATAGCGCCGGGGAGGTCCTGACCCCACTGGATGATCAGTCTGTCCTGCAGACCGTGGAACAGTTGATCTCCGAGTTCGAAATTGAAGCCCTGGCAATCTGCTTTTTACACGCCTACAAGAACCCGGAACACGAACAATCGGCGCAGCGGCTGATCCGGGAACGATTTCCGCAACTGGCGATCTCCATTTCCAGCGATATCATTCGCGAATACAGGGAGTATGAGCGCACATCGACCACGGTGCTCAACGCTTATATTCAGCCGATCTTCGAAAACTATATCGATTCCCTCCATAGCTCCCTTGAGAGAAACGAATTTACCGGAGATTTTTATATAACCCGTTCCGGTGGCGGGGCGATGCTCGCCCAGGAGGCCAAGAAAACTCCGGTGCAGACCATTTACTCCGGACCCGCCGGGGGGTTGATCGGGGCTGAGCGCATCGCGAAACTACTGGATGTCGATAAACTTCTCACCTTCGATATGGGCGGAACCAGTACGGACTGCTGTGTAGTCTATGAGGGACGCACCTCACTCAAATATGAATCTTCCATTGCCAAGATTCCGTTTCTCATTCCGACATTCGATCTTTCGACGATTGGTGCGGGCGGAGGCAGTATTGCTTCGGTCGAGGACGGAATTCTTCGGGTTGGCCCGAGGTCAGCGGGGGCCG
>JANQOC010000203.1 GCA_028279265.1 Hyphomicrobiales bacterium | reverse complement strand
TCATGGAAAATGTCCAGCCGTTCGCTTCTCTTCCCCTGATGAACCCGATGGAAATGATCCAGGACCTGGTGAACTTCAGCATTGCTGGCTTCTCGTGCTGCGGAAACCAAACCTTGCAACCGATTTACCGGGCGATTTATCGAGACCAGCAAAATACACAAATCCACAAATATGGCGATGAACAACGGAATATAATCTCGTTCTCCGAGACCGGCCTGCACCTGCAAGGTTTGAATTTGCGCCGGGTTTTGCACGCTCTGGACCGCCTTTTGCTGCAAGGTACGGAGTTCATCCGGACTTGGTGGCAATTTAAACGACATCAGGCCAACGGTAGTGGTGGTCAACCGGCGAAACGCTTCGACGATGGCTTCTGAACCTTCCACGGCGGCTATCTGCGGTTTACTCAGATCCGGCAGTTCATCGATGGCCCGCACCACACCTCGCAAAGCGGTTTGCAGTTGTGGATCGGGACAACTGAATGTTCCGCCCTTGCCGTTGCTGAAAACGGTGCGCGTGGATCGTTCAGCAAAGCTTTGCCGGAACTGCTTAAGCTGGGGATCTGTTCTGAAAGCATTGAACCTGGCGATCGTCCCGTCAAGTTTACGGCTCATACCGCGAAGAAACTTATTCCGGGTTCCCGAAATGGGATCGACGGTCGATGAATCCCGGGAAACAATTTTGGCCATGTCGAGATTGAGGGCTTCAATATCGGCTTTCACCGTGCCTACGCGCTGGCCGACAAAATCTCCAGCGAATTGAAAATTCTTGGCGTCCGCATCTCGCAAGCGACGTCGCGGGCCATCTCCAGGCGGGCTGTTTGGACAGGTGCCGCCTTTCGTTCTTTCCTGTTCCGCCTTCTGTCTCGAAAGCGCCGTCAGGGTTGTGAGTGTTGTCAGCAGCTGTTCAAGGCGGGTCTGGCCGGTCTGGAGTGAAGTCTGTACCTGGCCGACAGCGGACTCGGCAGAGCGGGTAGCTTCCGCGCGGGATTCCAGGAATTTCCAGTAAAAGCCGAACCCAAACCCCACGGAAATAAGTGTGAGAAACAGATAACCGGTTAGGTAAAGCAGGCGCAGCCACCAGCGCAGCGGCGAAAACAGGGAATCCAGTAAATAAATGATCATCAGCATGAGCATCGCTACGGCAAATGCGATAGCGATACGATAGCTGAAGCTCATGTCGCCGGAATTGGCGATAATGAGTTCCAGAATACCTGTATAGGTTGCCAGCCAGGACAGGAATCCGAGCCCGAGTATCAGGAGGAACTTCGTAAGAGTTGGAAAAAAGGGTTTTGCCTTGTTCCAGCGATGACTGTTCGCTTCAACGCTATCAAGAATTCGGTCGATACCGTCCCTGGAATTTACCTTACTGTTATGCCGTTTTAACATGACCTTTGTTCAATGCTCCCCACTCAGCTCTGGCACTGAAAGTACAATCAGAAATTCGATAAATGTATTTGATGAACCGATCGAGGAAGAGCACGCAAACGCCGCAACCACTGGTTTCAAACCCACTACAGTTGCAAAAAGCTAGGCGACGATTACGTTTGGAACGTGGCCAATAAGCGGCGCTTTTCGGCCTAAATATGTCGGATGATAGTATGCAAATCGAGGGCGGAAAATCAGTAAAATCGACGTCGTTTCAATCGCGTGCAGCCGTTAGCGGGAGCTTTTCTTCGGTTTGAGCTGGGCGACAGGTCCCAGTGTTGCTTCGCGTTTCAGGTCACGAAGAAGGATGCGGGCCAATGGCGCTGCAATATCGGAGGCGTGTAATCTCTGTCCGAATGGCCGGTCCGGATTTCCCGTTCCGACCAGGACGACATAGCTGTAGGCTTTGCCATTGTTGAACTGAATGCCGCCCGTGAGCCAGACATCGACAGTTGCATTCTGATCGAGATTCACTTGTGTTCCGGTCTTGGCGAAATGCAGTTTGACGTCTGCCCGCCTCTTGTGACACCAGTCGTACAGGCTTTTCAGGGTTCCATATCGGTTGTTATTGTGTTGATAGCACAAAGGCGCCGACAGAAATGCGAGCAGCCGGGATCTATTCGCCCCCTTAATTATCGAAGCCGGAACGATTGCAGATGTGGATGCGTTGTTGTCGGCAGAAATAGAGTTTACGCCATCCTGGTCAAAGCGCCGTACAAGGGTCGGTTCCGGGAGAGGTATACGGGAACGGCCAGTCAGTGCCGCTAAAATCAGCCCCGATGTATGGTGAACATTGCGCGGGCTAGAGGTAATCAATCCTCGGACAATCGCCGTGGTCGGAGGGGTCGCATCATTGTTTGAGTATTTTATGGGCAAATTATATCCGAGCTTGCGAATAAGATTTCGAGCGCCGGATTGGCCGAGCTTTGCCATACGGTGTTCCAGGGGTGGGCTGAGAGAGCAGGCAAAGACAATTTCCGCTTTTCGACCCCGGCGCAGTTTCCCCCGTCTCCGGCAGGTTTCCAAACCCCGTTCCGGAGCAGATCTGTCCAGATAAAGAGTGTTCAGAGTATCCGATCCCTGATTGGCAAGGGCGATAGCCGCAAGAACTTTGCCGACAGAAGCGATTGCGCGGCTCTCCTTTTCCCGCACATAACCGCCGGACTCCCGGTTAAACGCCTTCCAGGAACCATAGTAAGAGGCATTGTATCCAGCATCATAATAGCGGACGATCTGTCCT
>JANQOC010000160.1 GCA_028279265.1 Hyphomicrobiales bacterium | reverse complement strand
TGTCGAGTGCATTGAAGCGGAACTCAGCGATTTAAGCGCGGCCTGGACAACCAAGCACAAACCCAGTCACAACGAATAGACGGGTTTCGGTGGGACTGGGTTCGATAGCGATCAAGATCAGAGTTGGAACGGAACATGGTGACGGAACTCAATAGCAGTGACCCGGATTTCGAACAGAATTTCAGCCGCTTCCTGGGCTTGAAACGATCGACGGCTGAGAACGTGACCGCAACCGTTACATCTATTCTTTCTGAAATTCAGGTCCGAGGCGACGACGCCCTTTTTGAATTTGCCCGCAAATTCGACGGTATCGAACTCACTGCTGATAATGTCCGCGTTTCCGCAGATGAGTTGCAGAAGGCCCGGCAAGAGGTCGATGCACCAACCCTGGAGGCCCTCGAATTTGCCCATAAACGCATCTACGATCATCACCGCCGCCAGCTTCCGAAAAATGATCAGTACGTCGACAAACTCGGCGTGGAACTCGGTTCCAAATGGACACCTGTGGATAGTGTCGGGCTCTATGTTCCCGGCGGCACGGCGACTTATCCAAGCTCGGTGCTGATGAACGCGATCCCCGCCAGGGTTGCCGGTGTCAATCGCATTGTCATGGTCCACCCGGCCCGCTCCGACCGCATCGCCCCCCCTGGTCCTTGCCGCAGCATCGGTTGCAGGTATCGACGAGATATACCGGATAGGTGGCGCCCAGGCCGTGGGCGCTCTGGCTTTCGGAACCCGGACGATCGCTCCCGTATCCAAGATTGTCGGTCCGGGAAACGCCTACGTCGCGGAAGCCAAGCGCCAGGTTTTTGGGCATGTGGGGATCGACATGATCGCCGGCCCGTCGGAAGTTGTCGTGGTTGCCGACGAAACTATGAACCCCGACTGGATTGCCGCCGATCTCCTGGCCCAGGCCGAGCATGATACCGCCGCCCAGTCCGTCCTGATCACCGATAATGTCTCCCTCGCCGACGCTGTCCGGCAAGCGGTGGACCGCATGCTCAAGGAATTGAAACGGGGTGATATCGCCACCCAGAGCTGGCAATCCTTCGGAGCCATTATTGTGGTTGCGGCACTGGACGAGGCCCCGGCCCTCATCAACCGGCTGGCTCCGGAACATCTCCAGTTGGCACTGGAAAATCCGGAGGCGCTGGTCCCTGAAATTCGTAATGCCGGGGCTATATTTCTCGGGCGGGAAACTCCGGAAGTGATCGGTGACTATGTCGGCGGATCAAATCATGTGCTGCCCACGTCGCGGACCGCACGCTTCTCCTCCGGACTTGGAGTTTTGGACTTTATGAAGCGGACTTCGCTCCTGAAGCTCGATCAAAAGGCCCTGAAACTTCTTGGACCTCATGCTATGCTGCTGGCAGATGCCGAGGGATTGGAAGCCCACAAGCGTTCGGTTGCCATTCGTCTGCCTGACGCCGGATAACGCCCCGCGGCACCCGTCCCAGAGAGGAGCCTTGAGCGACATGTCAGATGAGCGAGAGAAAAATAAATCTTGCTTAGTCGACATCGTCATTAACCGCGACAGCCTCGGTCGCAATACGCCTGACGTGGAGCACGAGCGTGAAGTTGCGGTTTTCGATCTGCTTGACGACAATTATTTCGAACCCGACACGCCGGGTGACGGGCCGTTCGCCCTGCACCTGTCCTTTGTCGAGGGGCGCCTGGTCTTTGATATTGTCGACACCAATGAACAGCCCCATTCCAAGCACATCATGTCGATGACACCGTTCCGCGGCATCCTCAAGGATTATTTCCTGATCTGCGACAGCTATTTCGAGGCCATCAAGTCGGCACCGCCAAGCAAGATCGAAGCCATCGATATGGGCCGTCGGGGGTTGCATGATGAAGGTAGCCGCCTGCTCATGGAACGTCTCAAGGGCAAGATAAAAACCGATTTTGCAACCGCACGTCGCCTGTTTACATTGATCTGTGCCCTGCAGCGGCGAGGGTGACATCATTGGCTTCGTCTCCTCAATATGACATTCCGGGGGCTGTGCTGTTTGTCTGTGCAATGAATTCCGTTCGCTCACCCATGGCCGCGGCGATCCTGCGCCATCTCGCGGGAACGCGGATTTATTCCCGATCGGCGGGGGTGCGTCTCGGGGAACAGGATTCATTTGCCATAGAAGTCATGAACGAAATCGGCATCGAAATTTCAGGACACGTCCCACGGACACTGGAAGAGCTGAACGATACCAGTTTTGATCTGATTATCTCGCTGGCGCCCGAAGCCCACCACCAGGCTCTCGAACTGACCCGCACCATGGCCGTTGACGTCGAGTACTGGCCAACCATTGATCCAACGGATTATCAGGGAAATCGGGAGCAAATTCTCGAACAATACCGCCAGTGCCGGGATCAGCTGTTTCAGCGGATAAAGGATCGTTTCCCCCTCACCGGCGGCAGTGACATATGACAGTTACCTGGACGTGTCATTGGATTTGTCTTCCCGATTGTCGCGGGAAATCGTGATAATGGGACAATAATTGCGTGGAAATTCGCGAATTTCTAAGTTCTGGCTTGATTTTTGATTAATTTCCCTCACATTCATCGCCAAGATCCAACAAGGAAGGATAAATGGCCAAAGAAGAACTACTTGAATTTCCCGGAGTGGTCACCGAGTTGTTGCCGAATGCGACATTCCGGGTCAAGCTCGAGAACGAGCATGAAATTATTGCGCATACGGCAGGCAGAATGCGAAAGAACCGAATTCGCGTTCTCGCCGGGGATAAAGTCCTGGTTGAAATGACCCCTTACGATCTGACCAAGGGGCGGATTACCTACCGTTTTAAATAGTATTATCGGCGCGCGGCGGGACTTCGAGCCAAAGACAGCACGAGACATCACGGGAACGGATCAGTCGAATTTATGGGACCTGGCAATAAAAACCGGCTCGCAAACTACAAACTCGTACTGGCCAGCGCGTCGCCGCGCCGTCTTGCTCTGTTGAAACAGGTGGGCATCGAACCCGACATTCTGCGCCCTGTCACCATCGATGAAACGCCGAAAAAAGGCGAGATGCCCCGATCCATGGTCTCGCGGTTGGCAAAGGCTAAGGCTTCCGCCGCACAGGAACTCCTGCGGTCGGAAGAAAATCTCGAAAACTGTTTCATACTCGCTGCCGATACCACGGTCGCTGTCGGCCGCCGCATTGTCAGGAAACCGGAGTTCGTCGAAGACGCAGCCCTGGCTCTGCAACTCCTGTCCGGACGCTCGCACAAAGTTTTCACCGCTGTTTCCCTGATTACACCCAAGGGACAGACGCGCCATCGTGTCGTTGAAACCCGGGTGCGATTCAAACGTCTCAGCGGTGCCGAGATGGACAGTTACCTTGCAACCCGCGAATGGCGCAACAAGGCCGGAGGCTATGCCATACAAGGCCTGGCCGGTGCATTCGTGCAGAAACTTTCCGGATCCTACACCAATGTGGTCGGCCTGCCCCTGACCGAGGTCGTCAACCTGTTACAGGGCGAAAACTATCCCGTCTCCTTTAACTGGCTGCGGCGTGCCGAGATTGACCTGGAGTAAGCTCATGCCCGAGGCGAGTAACGACAATCATCAACCCGGGAACAGGATCGGGGGAACCGGTGAAAAATCCGGAAAATGTCCGATCTGCGATCAAAAACCGGTTGTCCGCTACAGACCGTTTTGTTCCAAACGCTGCGCCGATGTGGACCTCGGGCGATGGCTCGGGGAACGCTATGTCATCCCGACCGCGGCTGGAGAGAGTGACTAGCTGTCATTTGGGAGCATCAGTGCCTCATCCGATCCTCGAATACAGCCATTGAACAAATCTGCCTGACGCTGTACCCGATGTAAATCACCGAGACAAATCCCGAATTTTCACACAAAATCAGCCTTGAACAGAAAAAATTACCCCGAAGTCGCGGGTGTGACTCGACAGGAGCCGGAGGATTTTCTATAAGCCATTGTTTTCTTCTTCATATTGAAGTAGGGACACTGTCGACATCGGGATCCCGACCTAAACCGGGCCACTCCTGATTTCTCGCCCAGGTAGCTCAGTTGGTAGAGCAGCGGACTGAAAATCCGCGTGTCGGTGGTTCGATTCCG
>JANQOC010000136.1 GCA_028279265.1 Hyphomicrobiales bacterium | reverse complement strand
CGCAGCAAAACGGGTGTCAGTCCCTATAGAATGAATAGTGATGAATTTCAAACACGAGATCCGCTGGCTTGAAGGCGACGTCCCCTACTCCGAACGGTTCGAGGACACGTACTACGCCCGGGACAATGGGCGCGAGGAAAGCGAGACCGTGTTTCTATGGGGCAATGGTCTGCCCGGGCGCTGGCGGGACTGCAGCGCGTTCACGGTGGGTGAACTTGGTTTCGGGACCGGGCTTAACTGTGCGCTCACCCTGCAAAGCTGCTTAAACGAGGCTCCCAGCGCGACCCGGCTGACCTATATTTCCTATGAACAATTTCCCCTGAGCGCAGAAAACATGCAAATATCCCTTTCCCCCTGGCCGGATCTGGCCGAGCTTATGAAACCCGTCACAAACAACTGGAGTACCCAAGACAAGTTACTGGATATACGCATTGAGAATGTTCAAATCCTTATCTATTTCGACGATGTGAACACATCTATTCACGATCTCGATCGAGAAGTGGACGCCTGGTATCTTGACGGGTTCGCGCCGGCGAGAAATTCGGAGATGTGGAATTCCCAACTCCTGGCTAAAATCTATCAAAAGACTTCTCCGGGAGGCACGTTTTCGACATTCACGGCCGCGGGCTGGGTGCGCCGCAATCTACAGGCTGCGGGATTTGTCGTTGAACGGGTCAAAGGTTACGGTCGAAAACGCGAACGGCTCCAAGGCTACAAACAAGTGAATTAGCCAGTAAGCCCAGTTGGGATCAGCCTCTCTTGGGCCCGACCCATCTCTCATAGGAAGTTTTCAATGTTCCACCTTCAACCCTACATGTCGCTCCCCTGCCCCCGTCACATTCGCACCTATATCGGGGATCAGCTGATTGCCGACAGTCGGCAAGTCCGCCTTTATCTCGATGTCCCCGTACCAAAATATTTCTTTCCCCAGTCGGACGTGCACATGGACCTTCTGGTTCCCAGTGACCATACAATCTCCGAATCTGTACAGGGGGAACAGATATTCTGGCACATTAAGAAAAACGGCGACCAGGACAGCAACGAAATCATTGAGAACGCTGCTTTCACCTTTAGGAAGAAAAATCAACCGGAAGATCAGGACCTCACACGCTTTGTGGCTTTCGTCTGGAATAAAATGGACCGCTGGTATGAGGAGGAGGAAGAAATTTTTGTTCATGCCCGTAACCCCTATGTCCGCGTCGATACGGCACGAAGTTCACGGCAAATCAGGATCGAGAGTGACAGTACTGTCCTCGCTGACACAGGATCACCGGTTCTGTTATGGGAGACGGGCCTGCCGACGCGTTATTATATTTCCCGCTCGGATATTGATATGAAGCGTCTTGTTCCTTCAGAGACCCGAACCCGCTGCCCCTATAAAGGATCTGCAGAAACATTCCATATACAGTTGGACAATCGGATCATTCGTGACGGCGCCTGGACTTACCGGAGTCCACTGCCTGAATGTGCGCAGATCCAGGATAGAATTTGCTTCTACAATGAAGTCGTCGATATCTTTGAAGACGGAATACTATTACCCCGACCCGATACTCACTTCAAATGAGCGGGTTTCGGTGTCTCTACACCGTGGCTGAATAAGGTCGTTAAATAACAAACAGGAACAGGAACAGACCCATTAGAAGTGCCAGTGCCAAGGCGACATCTCGATCCCAGGTCAGATACTCAAGTGTGAGCAGGGACGCATTGTCCAGATCCGTTTCAGAATCCGAAGATTTCGAGAAGTCAATTGTTTGAGATAATCGTTGTTTCATGTTTCCAATGCCAGAATCACTTTCCACAAATTCGATTATTGTTGTATTGCACTCACAATTGTTTAAGAGTTTGTTAATTTTGACGGAACCTGACGATGGGGCAACCGTGCTCACGGTCACAGGATCGCTGTTTTTTGCGGCTATCAGTGACAAATAAGACTTAGATTCCCGCTATTTAGCTTGGATAGGTGAATTCGTTGTCTCGTCTGGCGGATGTTTTCTGTTATATTTATATTCCAATGGGGTAATGAGAATTTTGATATCGGATCGTGGCAATGGCTGAAGAGAATGCAAAAGCACAATTCTCATTTCAAGAGGGTGATGATGTCGTTTACCCCACCCATGGTGTCGGCAAAATCCAGGCCATAGAAAAACAGAGTGTCGGCGGCATCGAGATGGAACTGATCATTGTTCATCTCGAAAAAGAAAAGCTGAAACTCAGTATTCCCCAGGCCAAAGTCGCCTCAGTCGGTCTGCGGCCTCTATCAGATCAGCCGACCATTGATAAAGCCATGGTGACACTAAAAAAGCGTCCACGACATTCAAAACTGCAGTGGAACAGACAATCGCAGGTTTATGAGGAAAAAATCCATTCCGGTGATCTTGTTTCCATCGCGGAAGTGGCCAGGGATCTTTATTACCCCAACGATCAGCTCGAGCGATCCTATGCGCGGAAAGAGCTTTTCGATACAGCCCTCAGTCGCCTTGTCGAGGAAATTGCGGTTATCAATGAAGACGATCCGGTGAATGTTGCAACGGCACTTTCCGATATTCTCGAGAAAAGTTCCGCGGAACGAAACGCGCTGGATTGATCCCTCAGGGATTAGTCGAGACGGTGTTGACTCGACAGTTGCTCAATCTTCATCAAGCATATCCAAATTGAGACGGTCCGCCAGGGAAACCGGCTTGGTATAGCTTCTGGATGTCAGGTGATCGAGTTCCGATGACAGGTCAATGCTTCTTGACTGGTGATACATAACACCGCCGAGAGAGCCGGCAGCGGCTTCAAGGTGCTGCTTGTCACATGTCGAAGCAATAGACAGTGCGAGTTGGTGAAGATGGCGCCGATTATAACAAAACGCAGCGAGGCGTGCGCGTTGCGGCTCCGGCAGGTCATTGGCAATATCCACCGCATGTCCAGGTGCCGATTGGTGCATTTCTCCGAGTAGTTCTTCGGAAATTGGACATTGGTCCTCATTTAATTTTGCATGAATTGGCATAATTTGATCCCCACAATCATCGCCCACGCAAAGATTCTGCGGTTCAATCATTAAAACGTTCTTAATTGAAATAGAGTTGCGGCAAAGAAGTGTTACAAATTGGCAGGTGCTGTTATTTTAGCGCAACAATTTTGCATTTCTAAAAGCGAACGCGCCAAATTCTTCCGAGTGGCTGGCCCTGTGCAAATAAAGCACAGGTGGAAATGACATATTCAAGCGGACAGTATCAGGGAAATTATGAAGCAATATCGTCTTCGGATTTCGCTTTTTCAACGGATTTGTGAATTTCCAAAATCTCGTGGCCAATAGGACCGAGCAAAAACAGATCAGAGATATGCTCGTAGAATTTGCCGTCCTCGCATTCGATGAAATCCTGTGAACCTTCGATGACCGTTTCGCATCCGCAGTTCATCAGTTCTTCATTGCAGCTCGGACAAAGCATAAACCATCTCCATAATCTTGTTTTTCGGCCGCTCCAACAACTTTCGTCTCTATTGGAAATTAGCAATCAAATGGTGCCAACATTTGACAGAATCTCTTAGAGGTTAAAGTCTTGATGGTTAACGAGAACTGAAGATTCAATATCCCTGAAAACGATAGTGAACTTAAATTTATCCTTGTAAGGGATTGATTTTAATGCATTAAACTTCCGATTCACGTCTTTTAAATCGACACCGGCTCGAATAAATTTACACAACAGTGATTTCCGTGCCCATGTCTGACGTTCCGGTTTTAAGTCTATGAATTTCATCAATCTTCTCTCGATAATGTGACCTGTCTCTGGATTCCTCCTCATCGCCCAGGAATATTGAAATTATTTTTTCGCAGGGTTGCAAGAATCAGAGCTTTTCTGAGTTAAAGGATTTACCGGTGACGCGATCCGCCAGTCCCGACACAATAGTCAGGTGATGGCTTCGTTTAGAATCCCTAGTGTCAGTGTCAGAATGTGTCGGTATCAGAAAGTATCGGTCTCAGAGTTTTGATTGGTGAATTCTCTGCTGATGTTGGATGCTGCTCAAATGTCGAGAAACCAGCGCCCGCACCACAAGATTTATTGGTGCCCAGAAACAAAACCTGTCGGCTTATCCGGCTATCGAATGGATAACCAGCTTCTGGAAGGGCTGGACCAGGAAATTAGAGAGAAGGTGTCAGCGGTCGGCGCCACAGATTCCTCGAGAGGGGAAAACAGTCTTCTTTCCTGTCTCTGGGTTCATCCGGGATGTCGATTTTGAGCGCACAACCATGCCGACCAAGGCCACTTGGCACTCTTACCGGCAACCACCTTGTTCCGATTAATTTCGGCTCTGAATAATTTTTCTTTTTGTTCTCAAATAATCTTCTGAAGGATATTCAACCTGGCAGTCCGGACACT
>JANQOC010000114.1 GCA_028279265.1 Hyphomicrobiales bacterium | reverse complement strand
ATAAACTGAGAATTTTGTGTTCCCTTACAAGCCTGCTCCAGTTCCACCAGGAAGGAACTTGAGAGTTGCCGACGGACTTCGCGACCGATTTCCAGTGCTTTCATGCAAGCACTGTAGTTTCTCCCGATATTCCGATGGGCCTCGCCAAATTGTTGGCCGCTCCGGGACTTCAGGGTTTCTACTTGATCAACCGATATTGCAGAAAAATACTTGCCGGGTCCGGCAACAGCTATTCCGATTAATTCCCCGGCCTGATTCACAAGTGCGCTTCCAGACGTTGCCGAAGGCGCGTGAGCGGCATAATGTATCCGGGACGTGCTCAATCCAGGGATCGGCTGCGAAACCAGCCTGCCACCAGGGAAAACGATAATGTCAGAATTTGTTCGGTCAAAACCGATTGTATAGACCCGGTCCGACAGATTTGTTCCGATCTGAATCGCCTTTCCCTCGGGCAACTTTGCGCGGACTAAAACAAGATCTTCCCAAAGTCCCGAAGGCAGTACGGTTCCCTCAAATACTTGTCCGCCGGTTGCCTTTATTATGACCTTCGTCCGTTCACCGACAAGCTGACGATTTGTGACCAGCAACTCAGCCCCAATTCGGATAGCGCTAGCGTCGCCCCCTTGGCTATCAACTCTGAAAACGCTGATTTTCGACGCGCAGACAGCGTTGGGTGCCGAGCAAGTGGATTGTGCCGATGAATAATTACCTCCGGCACAGATCAGCATTAAGCTCACAATTATTCGAGGACCAGCAAATCTCCAGAATTTCACTTCGTTTCCCCTCAATATTGAAAACTCTATTTGTTGTCGGGAGCAACCCTCCCTACATTATCATCATGGCATCGCTGCAACTGATAAATTCTGCGTCATTGACGAGCCGAAGTGGCGGTAAAAACGGACGGCCAAATGAGGGATCACCCCTTTGAACCATTGCGTGAATTTGCCAAGGCATGCTAGTTTTCAGGAACAGTTCATGGTGTAGATCTAACGAAGAAAATAATTATGGGTTTGGAAAAAACATCAAGTGAAATGATTGATCCGTTTGGTCGTCATGTGACCTATTTGCGGGTCTCGGTCACGGACCGCTGTGATTTCAGATGCGTCTATTGTATGTCGGAAAACATGAGTTTTCTGCCAAAAAAAGACATCCTTTCACTTGAAGAACTGGACCGTGTTTGTTCCGTCTTCGTTGAGAAAGGCGTTCGAAAGCTCAGGCTCACCGGCGGTGAACCCCTGGTGAGGAAAAACATCCTGCATTTATTCGAACGGCTTGCCCGACATCTGGACTCCGGCAAGCTGGATGAGCTCACTGTGACAACCAATGGCAGTCAGCTCAAGAAATATGCCCGCGATCTCTTTGGATTCGGCGTTCGTAGAATCAATGTATCCCTGGACACGCTGGATCCGTCGAAATTCAAGCTGATTACGCGATGGGGCAATTTGAACAAGGTTCTGGATAGCATCGATGCCGCGCTGGCCGAAGGAATCAAGATCAAGATAAACACAGTTGCCCTAAAGGGGGTCAATGAACATGAGCTGGAGTCAATCATGACCTGGGCCCATGGCAAGAACATGGATTTGACGTTTATCGAAACCATGCCTCTTGGAGAAATCGAGGAAGACAGGACGGATCAGTACCTGCCGCTGTCCATCGTTCGTGCCCGTCTGCTGGACAATTGGACTCTGAATGATATTGACTATAAGACCGGTGGTCCGGCGCGCTACGTCAATGTTCAGGAAACCGGCGGCCGGCTTGGTTTCATTACCCCCCTGACACACAATTTCTGCGAATCCTGCAACCGGGTGCGCCTGACCTGTACAGGCACTCTTTACATGTGTTTAGGCCAGGAAGATGCCGCGGATCTCAGAACGCCTTTACGTGCAAGTGACGATAATGTTCTGCTCAGTGAGGCCATCGATGAAGCCATTCTGAGAAAACCCAAAGGGCACGATTTTATAATCGATCGACGCAATAAAGCACCGGCGGTGTCGCGCCACATGTCTGTAACCGGGGGCTAGACTCGTCTGACCGAACGGCGTTGACGGGAGATCCAAATGTCTCTTCAGAAGTTTGAATGCAGTCACGGTCTGCAGTTTTCAGCCCCGAGCAGCGAAGCCGTACGGCGTTTCGACGAAGTTGTTACGGCTTATCTGGGTTTCAAGCGAGATATTGGCGAAAAACTCAAATCTCTCCTGGCGGAGGCGCCGGACATGCCAATGGCCGTGTGCCTGCGGGGTTATCTGACCAAGCTTGTAGGCAACAGCTTTACGGATGACAAAGCCAGGTCTGTTTCAGATACGCTTACGGCCACCAGCCAAACTCAGAATATTACATCCAGGGAGCAGAACCATATCATGGCTCTGGCGAGCTGGGTAAACGGAGATCTTGATCAGGCCACGAATTACTGGGAAACGATACTGACAGAACATCCCACGGATTCATTGGCCTTGCGTCTTGTTCATCACCTGCATTTTTATTCCGGGCAAGGCTCGAGAATGCGGGACTCAATAGATCGGGTTTTTCCAAAATGGCATGCCCAACTTCCCCACTACGGGTTTGTTCTCGGCATGAACGCCTTTTCCCATGAGGAGGCAGGTAATTACTCTCAAGCGGAGCAATTTGGCCGGGAAGCTGTCGCGATCAATCCGGCGGATGCCTGGTCCACGCATGCCGTCGCCCATGTCTACGAAATGAACGGAATGCTGACAGAAGGCATTGACTGGATCAGTGCAAATCAAAAGGCGTGGAACGATGTGAACAATTTCCGATTTCACGTCTATTGGCATAAATCGCTGTTTCACCTTGAGAGAACCGAATACGATGAGGTTCTGAAACTGTATGACGATGTTATCGCATCGGACCTCGATGCCGACTTCTCCCTCGATGTGTGCAATGCAGCCTCTTTGCTTCTCAGACTCGAACTACATGATCTGGACGTCGAAGACAGATGGGAACGGTTGGCCGATGTTTCCCGCAAACATCTTGACGACAGGGATATGATTTTTACCACGCTTCACTATCTGATGGCCCTGGTCGCGTCACAGGACCAGGAAGCTATAGACGCGATGCTCAGCAATATCCGCAACTGGTCAAAAGAAGACACAACCCAGGGCCGAATTTGCGCGGAAGTCGGCCTGGGTCTGGCGGAAGCTTTAGTCTCACTTCGGGCGGCGAGGTATGAAGAAGCTTCTGCCGCACTCATGGCCCACAGGAAAAACACTTACAAGATCGGCGGCAGCATTGCGCAACGAGATCTGTTTGAGATGCTGTTGCTTCATTCCGCGACAAAAGGAGAGATCACCGATTGGGGGACGGATCTTGCAAAACAACGCAAAGACAACCAGCCTAATAGTCTCTGGTCGTGGAGAACTTACGCTTATTGTCTGGATCCGGATGCTGACAGCAGCGCTTATACCGAGGCGCAACGGAACATTGACATCATCAAAAAGTCCCTGGTGCATTAGCGCATAAATCATTCGCTGTGTATCCGGCCATAAGTTACATATACCCGCACCTAATATCAGTGCCTGAACCATTCAAATTCCCGGAGAATGCCGCATGTTTCAATTAAGTAAAGAGCAGCTCAACCTCCAGAAATCCGCTAGAGAGCTTGCCGAAGTTCGCATTCAAAAGCGTGCCGCCGAGATTGACCGGACGGAAGATTATCCCTGGGACAATGTGGAAGATCTCAAGAATGCCGGTTTTATGGGCATGACGATCCCGGAAGAGTTCGGGGGCAAGGGTGCGGATTTTCTGGATGCCGTTCTGGTTATCGAGGAGATGGGAAAAGTCTGCGGTGTTTCGAGCCGAATTGTCGTCGAGGCGAACATGGGCGCGATCAGTGCCGTGATGAAATATGGGAGCCCGAAACAAAAAAAAATGGCAGCAGACTATGTCTTATCAGGCGACAAACCGGCGATCTGCATTACCGAGCCTAATGCGGGCAGTGCCGCCAACGAGATGACAACGCGCGCCGACAAACGCGGGGATAAATACGTCCTCAACGGTAAGAAGCACTGGATAACCGGTGGCGGTGTATCAAAACTGCATTTGATTTTTGCCCGTGTGTTTGAAGATGGGATCGAGCAGGGTATCGGTGGCTTCCTTGCGGTGCGGGATGAAGCGGATGGTCTCATCATAGGTAAAAGAGAACCGGCGATGGGTTTGCGAGGCATTCCCGAAACGGAGGTTCTGTTTGAGGATCTTGAGATTCCGGAAGATATGGCCGTGATCCCGCCGGAAGGATTAAAACGCGGCTTTGCCGGATTAATGACGGCATATAACTCACAGCGTGTAGGAGCCGCCACTGTCGCTCTTGGAATTGCCGAGGGAGCCGCCCAGCTGGCCTTCAAGTACGCCCACGAGAGAGAGCAGTTCGGGAGACCCATAGCGGAATTTCAAGGACTGCAATGGATGATGGCCGAAATGTCCATTCAAACGAATGCGGCGCAGGCCCTGATTTATAAAGCCGCTGCAAGTGCCCTCACTGATACGACCGGATTTCCGGATATGACGATGGCCGCGCAGGCAAAGGTATTTGCCTCTGAAATGGCGATCAAAGTCACGAGTGACGCCCTGCAAATATTTGGCGCCATGGGCTATTCGCGAAATCTCCCTCTGGAACGCATGTACAGGGACGCCCGCATGTTCACCATCGGCGGTGGAACCGCCCAGGTTCTGAAGAATTTGATCGCTTCGAAAGTTCTGGGTCGCAGATTTCCACAAACGCGCGATGGCTATAGCGGTTAAATCGCAGAAACTAAACCATTATTTCGACAAACAAATTTGGGACTAAGATGGCTCGCGCCGGAAACCTGACCCATGGTTCGGCGGATCCTTGATAGTAATCAGCTTCGAATCCGAATATGTAGTTGAATTGGCATGCTTAACGGAGGGGGGTATTGTGATCTCTGGATCTTCTAAGATTACCGTGACTGTGCAACTGGCAGCGATCAGCCTGATCACATTTTTCCCTGTAAACTCATCTGACGCTCAATCAAATACTCAGGCAAAGTCCAGTTGCGAATTGCGACTTGAAGCCTACAATAAGAAGCGAAGAGAGCACTCAAGGCAATCTGCAAATTACTGGAACCTCGTAAAAAAGAAACGGGCGGAACGGCGCAAGAAGGTCCGAGCCAATATCGAACTTAGTCGAAACGATTATGTTTTGACATTCCCGCCAGAGTACAAGGGTCCCAAAAAACCCAAATGTCCGGGACTTGAACCCGACAAACCGGTCAAAAAGGTGAAGCCGAAACCTTTGCCGACTGTCTCCAATTTTCTCAGATCAGCAAAATCCGAATACGGGTTTGTCCCCAAGCCGACCACCGAAATGGGATACAAGATTGCCGTTGCCCGTGAAGCCGTCAGTGTAGGCCTAAATGCCGATCAGATTGTGGGGGTCTTCGCATTGGAAACGGGTGGCATTGGTCCCTATAACAGACAATCCGGCATATTTATTACCAATCAAAACTGCAAACCTATCAAGGCGAAGGGCCGAGCAGCCTCAACAGCGCTCGGATATGTCCAGTTGCTGGCAGCCAATTCAGCTGTGGTGGCTTACTACAATGGTCGGAAATTTGCCGAACGATTTGAACAAATGTCGAAAACCGTCGGACCAGCGCGGGCGAAAGAGCTGAGACGAAAAGCGAATTTGCTGAGAAAAGTTGTCAGGGATATCGGGGCTTACCGCTCCAGCTATCCAAAATCCAAGAGAAACAACTGGCGAGAATTCGTCTCCTTCGGAAATACGTCGAAGGGTAAAGCTGTTCATGCCCTGAACCTCGATATCGACATCGGCCCTCTGCTGCAGGTGCACAAACTGCTTAAAATCAAGCAGGTCGCAAATCGCAAAGGTTATACCCAGGTCAGTGGCGCGCAAATCGAACTTATGAACCTTGTCGGTTACGGTCGCGGTCTGGAGATGATGCGACCCGTCGCACGCAACGTACCGACATCGAATTTTTTCAGTTCCGGCGGTTATTTTCGTAACCCGGTTGCCAAAGACAGGACATCGGAACAGCTTTTGGACCGGCTGGACAGCATTATTCAAAGAAATATGAAAAAGTGCGGTTCGATCGAGTTTCTGCAGGCTTTCGACGCCCTGGTCCAGCGCTAATTGGTTCATTCGTCGAGTGGATTGAATCCAAAACGCCTCAGTATATCAAAATCGCTTCCAAGCAAGGCGTAACATAATTTGTGATCGTTCATGGGAGCTGTTGAGTTTTTCTCGACGAACAATTCCACCGCTTCGAGGAAACGTCCCAGCATAATTTCCACCACGTCAGGCCCAACACACAAAGTATCAAACTTATTGGCACTCTCCTTGTCTTCACAGATGTTCTGGTCCCGCGATGCCGCCAGGATGAGCGACAGATATTCATGAATCTGTTCGCGCACGGCATCTGCGCTGTTCAGGATCCGGCCATTGGTACGGGCAAACTCGTGACGATTGAACCTGGATCTCGGCTTGTTTGGCGGATTGAACAGAATTTCCGAAGTACAGTTGAGATTGACATCATTGAGATTGCGGCAATACCTTTGCCGCTTGTCTTCAAGCTCGGACAGTTGATCGGCCGAGCATTTCTCAACATTATTCTGAGATGCACA
>JANQOC010000062.1 GCA_028279265.1 Hyphomicrobiales bacterium | reverse complement strand
CGGACCTGGATCGCGGTGCCGCAGCCCATGAACGCTACGACACCGTCATGCATATTTCGGCGAAGACCATGCTCCTAACGACAAGTCCATGCGCTTTTGACCGCGAGGTTATGGCGTATGAGTACCGTCCTGCGGCTCGGCTCCTGGCGTCGACCGGCAAGCCGAATAAACGCTGTTCCGGGCGCTACCAGTGCCCGGTATTTTCCATGGAGGCCCAGGGTTCCTGCTTGGCAAGCGACGGGCCTTTTTGCAGAAGCTCGATGGAAATATTGTCCGGGGAACGGATGAACGCCATTTTCCCGTCCCGCGGCGGCCGATTGATCACGACACCCTTATCCTGAAGATGCTGACAGATTTCATAAATATCATCGACCTCATAAGCCAGATGACCGAAATTACGCCCCTCACCGTAATCTTCCGGATCCCAGTTATAGGTGAGCTCCAGGAGCGCGTCCTCATTACCGGGGGCGGCTAGGAAAATCAGGGTGTAGCGGCCATTTGGGTCCTCGCGCCGGCGAACTTCAGTAAGACCCAGCTTGTTACAATAAAAATCGAGGGATTCATCCATGTCCTTGATGCGGACCATCGTGTGCAAATATTTCATCTGTTGGTTCTCCCAATTTAAAACTGTTTAAACCCTGTCAAGGAAGGGCCGTCGGAGACGTTTTTGGAATTTTTTTTTGGCGTTGAAGAACTCCAAATTCGGGTTCCAAATGTTCGTTATTTTGGAAGCTAACAATATTTGTGCAAAACACAAGCAAAGGCCATGTGATTCGTTTTCTTGGCGGTCAAATTGGCGTCAGATCGCCCTAAAAACGGTGCTTTTAGCGTCCAGAATCTAATTGAAATTTGATGTTTTTCTGCAACATTTTTTGCAGTAGTGTGGAAAATCCTGTTGGAAAACAATCATCTATCGATGTTGCATTTCGCCGAATATTTGCTTTGTAATTTGTGGAGAAACAGCTCCATCCCGAAATTTTGGTAGCGCCCCGTGTTGGCGGTGTTATGTTCGTGACACTTAGTTTGTCCGGTTACTTTTTGTGAGGGCTTAGGTAATCGGAGCGGTTTTTAGTTAGCAGCGGGGGATTAGGTATGGAGGCGAAACTATCGCCACAGTTAGAAGACCTTTTGGGCGTAGAGGATATTGGTGATGAAGCGGCGGTTGATGTCTTTGAAGTTGCCGGTGCCATCAAATGGTTTGATGCTTCGAAAGGTTATGGTTTTATTGTTCCCGACAATGGGTTGCCGGATATTCTCCTTCATGTGACATGTTTGCGGCGGGATGGTTACCAGACGGCTTACGAGGGGGCTCGCGTTGTTTGCGAGGTTCTGCGACGGCCACGGGGACTGCAGGCTTTCAGAATCGTCGAAATGGATGAAAGTACAGCTATTCATCCGTCTCAACTGCCACAAAGAACGCACGTTCATGTGGTAGCGGAGAGTGACTTTGAACAGGCAGTCGTCAAGTGGTTTAATCGGGTACGCGGATTTGGTTTTCTCACGCGCGGTGAAGGAACGGAAGATATCTTTGTGCACATGGAGACCTTGCGCAGATTCGGCTTTACCGAACTTCGTCAGGGACAGGTCGTCCTTGTTCGATACGGTCACGGATCGAAGGGACTCATGGCCGCTGAACTCAAGCCGGATGGGGCTCCGTCGAATTTCCCATCTTCGCACTGACCTGATTGACTCAAAATTCCGAATGATCATTAGGCAAAGGTCCGCGTTTCGCGCGACCTTTGTCTTTGCGTTTGCGCACTTGACCTTTGTGCTGCTGGGCGCTGTTCTGTTCACCATGGCAATGCATAGTGATACGCTCAAGGCTCAATCCGGATTTGAAGCGCTCGAAATCGAATCCGCAGGTGGCACACATAAATTCCAGGTCGAAATTGCCGATACCCCGTCGAGGCAGTCCCGGGGATTGATGTTTCGCCGCAGCCTGCCCGACAATCAGGGCATGCTCTTCGAGTACGACTCTCCCCGAGAGATCTCCATGTGGATGAAAAATACCTACATCTCACTGGATATGGTGTTCATCCGACAGGATGGTATCGTCCATCGCATTGAATCGGATACGGAGCCGTTCTCCGAAAGCATTATATCTTCAGGCGCCGATGTGACGGCGGTTCTGGAACTGAAAGCCGGAACGACGGTCCGGCTCGGGATCAAGCCGGGGGACAAAGTCCTGCATTCCTTCTTCGGTACAAAATAAGCGCGATACGACCCGGCATTCTCGATAGACGAGATCCGAAAACCGGTGCGACACGGATAAAGCTGAGATCCGGATGCAAGTGTGACACTGATATCCTCGCGACCCGGATATCGTCGAGACTCCTACCTTTTCATATCTTCTTCGATGTGCGGAAACTGGAATTGGTAAGGTTTTGTAAACCATGAAACACATGTAATTAAAATTTTAATCAATTTGTCACGTCCCCACCCTATATTGTGGCATAGAACAAATGGTCTGGTGGT
>JANQOC010000060.1 GCA_028279265.1 Hyphomicrobiales bacterium | reverse complement strand
CCAGGCCTTCAACAACAACCAAATTGCAGAAAATTTCAGCATTTCTGTTGGTACTGTGCGTAACGCACTAGCTTGATAAGGTGCCGGCAATAGAATCTTAAACCAGAGTCTGTGTTCGCTATCCCATCAAAAGCGGACATCGTACAGACTTCTGAATATTTACCCGAAGTCCAACTGTTCCTATCCATTTTCATCTGTATCGTTCAACGTCCGCACTTCGGTATTCATAGCAACGTCATTGCGTCTTCGCTGAGCCATTACCTTGCCTGTCTGCCAGTATTCGCTTTTAACTGCAAGGTTGGCCATCTGCTCGAATTCTTCAGTCCACTCTCCCAGGTCATAACCGTACCAAGGTGACTCACGGTTGAGTTTCTGCAATCCAAGTTCATTCCAAATTTCGGCGGCTCGTTCCATATATTCCTGCTTGGGAAGAGAAATTGGGGGGAAAGTGCCTTTGAGCGTCGCATCAATCAGAACTGAAGCATCCTCTGGATCTTCAAGATCTCTGGGGCCGTGACCAGAATGTTGATGCGGCAATATTTTTATGTCGTGCTGTGGTTTGCAGCGATAGGCCATCGACCAGAATAATGCATCGGCGTTTTCGCCATCGATATCTTCGCTGACAGCGATAATCCACTTCCCTTCAGCTTGACGGAAGGCTGCCAGTCCATACATCGCACGCCAAATTTCGGTTGGGGGCGTGTTATTCTTAAATACAATGGCGTGAACACGATGCAATGAGGTGAGCGGTTCATGCCCCTTGACCGTTATGACCTGCTGAATACCCAGGACATTCCGCAAATAAGAGGTGTTTCTGGATTCATAGGCATATCTTCTAATGACACTCGATTCACTGGGGGCGACCTGACTGACCCAGGAAGCAACAATCGCAGTCTTTTTACGTGTGATCGCGGTAACATCCATGAAGCCATTATATTCCTGCAGATTTACATGTCCGTGTGACTCGCCAAATGGGGCTTCAGGTTCAAGATATTCAGTATCCACGTAGCCTTCGATGACGACCTCTGCATCCGCAGGTATCAATAAATCTACCGTCCTGGCCTTTACGACATTAAGCGGTTGGCCAACAAGTGCGCCTGCGACATGGAGTTCGTCAATACCCTCAGGAACCTTCTGAACGGAAGCGTAGGAGATGACCGGAGGGCAACCAATGACGACAGCGCAAGGCATTTTTTCTCCGCGCTTTTTCCAGGACAACCAGTTAATATATCCACCGGTTCGAAGTTCCGTTGATGTGTTCATGCCGAGTCTGTTTGGCGATTTTATCTGACCTCTGTATGTGCCCATATTTTGAACATTCGTTGCGGGATCTTTCGTAATGAAGTGCGAAGAAGAAGTGTAAGGCGCATTGTCCCAACCCGGGGTAGAAATTGGGATGGGCAAATCATCAAGCCCTCTGCCGTTCAACAAAGCTTTGTCTTCAAAAATGAGTTCCTGGCAGGGCGCTTCAGAGGCTTCAACCTGGTTGGGAACTAGTGGAGAATTAATAGCCGATGTCCATAGGTCATTCACTTCCTCCAATTTGCACCCCATTCCGACTTCGTAAATTGCCGGAGTTCCCGCAAGCCCACACACCAGAACGGGCATATCAAATTTACGTCCCTTGCTGTCGACGACATTCTTGAACAGCCATGCTTTTCGGTCACTTTCTGAAATTCCCCCTCGATATTGCCAGCGTACCAAGGGATGCATTTCTGTATCCTTGTTTATTTCTCTATCAACCTCGATCAGTAAACCCATTTCTTTCAAAGCTTGAATGTGCTGGTGCAGGTCGCGATATGCGCTGATTGTCATGAGCGGAATTCCTTTAAAACAATCTAGGAGAGACTATCGCTGGTGAATTTAGCAAAATTGAATCGAGGGAACATCCCCAATTGCCATTAAGTTAGCTATCCCAGGACTGAATTTCTGTTTCCGCTTTGCATCACATGCCAAATTTGCAGGGGAATAGTTGGGCAATTGATACCCCCCATGGGGTCGTTGCTGAGATGGTCATTCCACTCGTATGACATCTGCTTTACCCCAATAATAACATTCCGGGTGGAGGGCAAAAGAGTTTTTTTAAGTGCCATAATTGGAAACCGGAATCTCTTAATTAGCGACTTTTTTAGCCGATCATCTTTTTCATCGACCTGGTTTCAGATCGATCAGTAGATTCCATTTTCCCGCTGCAGTGTTCGCACATAGGAAATTATTTGCTGCACATCTTCCCGGCTTACACTTTTCACCGGGGGCATATTTCCAAATGGCCAGTGGTGTGCGCGAACACCGATTTTTGCTGCCCGGAAAAATGATTGGTCGCTATGATGATTAGGCTCATAAATTCCATGTACCAGGGGCGGTCCATTGTCGCTACCGCCCGCATATTTGCCGTGACAGGCCGAACAGTTCTTTTCGAAGATTTTTTGACCCTGTGAAGCTGATTGAGAAAGAATTTTTGGCAGTTTGACCTGGACAATGGGTTCTCCGACAGAGTGGCTCCCTGTATGGCTAAAGAACATGATCCAAATACCGCCTAATAGGATGGCGGTTATGGCCATTGGTAAGATATAACCTTTGAATCTGCTAAACACTTTTATCTGCTCCTCTGATTCATGCGATCATGTCGCTTCTGGTCTTTAAGGGGCCACGTACTTTTTATGAAAGATAAGACAGCTATTATTTCTTCGTCGCTCAGAATTTCCTTAAAACCGATCATGTCCGATTTATAGCCGCGGCCGATATAGGCTTCAGTTCCCCTCTTTGTCATTTCAAACAAGACCTGATCGGGATGGTGCCAGGTATGGCCGGTCATATCATGAGGCGGTGCCGGCAGCCGGCCATTGGGTTTCGGAGTTTTCCAGTTCGGCTCTCCTTCCAGGTCCTTCCCATGACAGGACGCACAGTGCTGTGCGTAGAGTCCCCTGCCTTTCAATACGAGCTGCCGATTTTCCGGCTCCAGGGAAATCGTTACATCTGCGGAAACCTGATACAGGATTGCCGGTAAAACCATTGCGGCTGTCGTCAGTAACAACAATCTGAGATTTTTCATGTGTCCGGTTTCGTGGTTCGAAAATGTTTGTCCCTTAACCCTGCAAGATCCTCAGGCAAGCACTGTTTAAAAGAGCACAAGCATCAGAAATAGGGGTTTCGGTAACTGGAAGGTCAATCTCGATTTTCGCTGAATTAACTGCAACCGTCAGCTTTTTAGGCGGCGGCTGAGTTCCCGATAAAGGGCTTCCGGAGATACTCCTATTTCCAGTGCAAGCGACTTCCATTGTCCCTTTGGTGGCAATATCTCCTCGTTCCATTCCAGCCAGATGTCCAGCCTTTCTCTCACGGTATTTTGGCTAAGCAGCTTGCACCGCATTCTAGAGATCTGCAATTCACGGGCGAGAAAGGACGACCAAAGTTCGTTGATTCGAACATGGTTTCGCAGAAGATTTTGAAAATGATTTTTCCGTACTCCAACAATGGTTGCCGTTTCACTGCAAACCGCATCACAATGATAATATGTCGCGTAAATGGAAGCTTCGGCGATGAAGGCCGTTGCATGAGACTTGGATAGGATCAACTCCTGCCCTGATCTCGATTTGCGACACAAGTTGATCGAACCTGAGGTTAGGATGAATATCGATCGGACCGCCTCTTCCTGATGAAATAGATAATCTCCAACGTCCAGAAAATACTCATCGGTTCCGTCTTTTAGAATTTTTCGAAAAATTTGTTCTGACATGATCACTATCATGTCGCAATCTCTCCAAAAATGGCAAGTGTTGATTGTAGGGTAGAGAAAATCAGGAGCTTGGAATGTTAAAATATATATCTCTGGCAGTGGCGGTGTGTCTCGTTACCACCATTGACAAAGTTTATGCCGATGAAACCACCCATTCCCAATATGCGGGTCAGCAGACAAGAGAGATCAAGAGTCTTTCCAAGGATGATATCATCGAATTGCGCCGCGGCGGCGGTTGGGGTCTAGCGAGGGCGGCGGAATTGAACGGAATTCCAGGGCCAGCGCACCTGTTGGAACTTAAGGCCGAGTTAAGTCTGTCTGCGGAACAGGTAACAGAAATAACCCGGATATTTGAAACCATGAGAGCCGCCGCTATTCTGAAAGGTGAAGAGTTGATTGAGCTTGAACGCCGACTCGAAGTTCAGTTCGTGAAGCAGGAACTTAACAAGGACCGGCTCGAAAAGATCTTAAAAGAAATCGCGGAGGTGCGCAGTGATCTGCGGTTCATTCACCTCTCAACCCATTTGAAAACACCAGAACTTCTGCAGCCTGCACAGATCAGGAAGTATAATATTCTTCGTGGCTACCAAAACGACCCTTGCAAATCGGTCCCGAAAAATCATGATCCCGTCATGTGGCGGAAACATAACAATTGCTCGTAGAGAATTAGTTGGCAAAGTCGCACAGTATCAGCTTGCCGATTTCGATCTGGAACGGGAACGGTGAACCTATTTTTTAATACGATATTCCTGATGACACCCTTTACAGGTTTGGGCCGCTTTAAGGAAAACCGGTTTGAGGTTGTCTGCAGAAACCGTTTGAAGTTCAACTGCAGATTTCACGAGATCATTCGCAATTGAGACAAACTTGTCCCAGTCAGACCAGATTTCAACCCGGGCTTCGCTCGGTTTTTCATTGCTGCCTTTCGGGAATAGCTCCGGAATCTTTTCCGCGTGGCCCTGCAGTATTTTTGCCGAATTCTGAACTTGGGAAGCGTCAAACAATTGCGGATCTTTGACTATTGCACCCAATTTCTTCATTTGAGCGCCGATCGACTTCATTGAGTCCATACGTTCTTTGACAATCCCTTTGGCGCCGGAATGCGCCCAGCCATCGACCTGAAACCCAATCATGAGAACTGGAATAGTTAAAATCGCAGTAATTGTCAGAATGAACTTGTGCATCGTCATAGATTCTTTCCCCGACGTTTCCAACAGAGACCCGAAAAACTCAATCCCATATCGGGTCTCTGGCAATTAATCCTGTCAGGTTTTTAAAGGATACAGCAGGGGGAAGGTTAAATCGTTTTTTTGTGATCTTGTTTTGTCGATCGCAATCTTCCCCCCTGGAGTACCCTAGTAATAGAACTTCGGCAGTCGGCAGAATCCTTTTCTTTTGATTCTTAGGATTTCACCATACCAGTTGACGACAATGCGATAGCGACGGTGTTCCTGGCAGGCGCTGAAGCGGTACACCGGTTTGCCGTAAGCGTCCTTCCTCGTTCTTTGAAGAATAACTCGACTGAAACCCAACCTGTGCAAATCATCGTGAACGCGCTTTGCCGAATGAACCTTGATGACATGGGCGGGTTCTGGTTTGAAGTTCGTCGCTTCCGGTAAATGAAACGCATTGACGTCCGGACTTCCAAGCATCAACAAGAGCAAAGACATAATTCCAGTAGAAAATAAAAATTTAGACATGATCTGTCCTCCATTGTGCGAGGTAGAAAGAATTTCCAAATCGAAATGAGGAAATGACAGATCGATACTTAACAAGTTTGGAACTGGTCATTCATGCCAGGTTCATGTCCGCTATGAGTCAGAAGCGGATACAACAAGACCACACGGATGACGCCGCATTACACCCAAAGCAGAGAATGCGGCTAGAGTTCAATAGAGCCCGTGAGTTTCAAATTAAGAGATTCTTGGATTCTGATGTATTGATCATCGGTAAATCTCCAACTCATACCGCGGAACCCGATGGCTAACTGTAAATCTTAGTGTTGCAATGAATGCCAAGTGGAGAAAAAGGTACATTAGAGCCGTTGTAAGTTCTGTCGCCCAGCGAGTTAATTGTATTTAACCGCCGTATATAGAACCATCTGCCGACAATCGAATGACCTTATGAAATTGTTTAACTACATTTTGGCCCCCACCACCCACGCGGTTGTCTCTTCGCTGTCCTTGACCTCTGCCATTCCCTTTTCTGGAACTTTTCCTCCCATTCTTTTTGGCACTGACTCGGGGTGCATGCAATTGCCAAACGATCTCCCCGTCTGGAGCAATTTCAATTATACGGTTGGCACTGGTCACCAGCGTATTTCCGTTGGGCAGCCGGTTGGCATCACGATTAACGAGCAAAGCTTGTCGACCTTCAGGATGGAACCACTGCCAAATAATTTGCTTTGATTGTCGATCAATCTCTGCAAAGCGCCATGGTTTGCGCAGTGCCACCAACAAAGTGTTTTGGGGCGTTATTTCAGGTTCATGATTTGTGATCCCTCGTATCGGTCCGTCAGTGGGCTTCACTTTGTCTCTGCCCTTCCTGAAAAGTCCGCGAAAGGACATATCCCAAACAACACTGCCGCTTGGGTCTACTTCGACAACTTTGTTAAAGTTGCGAATGCTAATCAATGTATTGCCATTGCCCAACCTCGTAACAGCATTTACATGCATCCATCCTTCAACCTCGAAATCAGAAAAAAATCCGGAGCCGTATTCCTTCATACCATTCCAGGACCAGACTCGTTTTCCTTTCGGTGAAATTTCAATGACATGATCGCCACCCTTTTTAGCCCAACCGCGATTATAGAGTGTGTTACCATTATCCAACCGGTCTGCATCATGTGAAGCTGCGGGGTCACGATGACTCCACACTAATTTTTTCTTTCGGCTGACTTCATAAATTCCATGTCCCCTGACGGTGAACAATATATTCCCGTTAACAAGGGGCGTTGCTTCCAGCAAAAGGGATCTGCCACCCTGCATACGTTTTGGAAGCTGGTACTGCCAGCGGATTTTGCCGTTAAAATCAACTTCGACAATTTTTTGCCGACTGCGATTGGTCGTATCCGCAAAAATTGTCGTTCCCAAAAAAACTCTATCCTTTTTATAGACGGATACACGATAGTCAGTAGCAAAAGCAGAGCTGGATAAAATAGAAATAATCACGGCTGAGAGTAGCCAGTTTATGCTGAGCTTTTTCATGATTTTCTGTATCGATTGAATTGTTCGGACCGACTTAATTTAGTGTGAGTCCGGCAACCGGACTTTCCCATAATTTTTGAGCGTACCGACAAGGCTGCAACTCGTCAATTCGGTAGAATTTGTGATCTGCACTACGACTGAGCACGTCCGTCAGCAAGACCTGGGTGTCGACACTATACAGCTCGATTGTCTCAGTGAGCGTGTAGATAAGCGGACATTCAAGGTAAAGCGCAATAGAGTTTCCTAAGTGACAGAAGCAGACACGCGGTTACAGCAGAACTGAGTGCTAACGGCGTAAATTGCAGGCAATTCCCTCCGCTGTTAGATTATAGCTACGTTACTTGTTACAGGCGTACCAATCGATGAACTCAACCTATCATAACGAAATGAATATTCATTATTCGGATATCGGTACCGGGGATCCAATTGTCCTACTTCATGCGGGGGGCAGTTCAGGTAAACAGTGGCGGAAGATCAACGAGTTTTTGATAGACCGTTTCCGACTGATTGCTCCCGATCTAATTGGATTTGGAGAGACAGCGGAATGGGCCGGGGAGGGGGAATTAACTCATGATATTCAGGCGGACGCTGTAGCACAAATTATTGATAAATCCTGTGATGGCTCCGTTCATCTCGTCGGTCATTCTTATGGCGGCGCAACTGCAGTTAGACTTTGCCAGTCAAGACCAGAACGTATCGCATCGCTTGTTTTGATTGAACCGATTGTGACAGTCCTGCTGCCGCAAGCCGGCGAACAAGAGCTCTTTGAAGACTATCGATCCTTTGCACAAAACTTTATCGATTTGGCATCTTCCGGGAACATTACGGTTGCCTGGAAATCTTTTATTGATTTGCGCAATGGAACCGGTTCCTGGGACAAGCTGGATGACAGGGCACAGACTCGTTTTCTGAAATTGACTTCAGCAACAGTCGATGGCTTCAAATCAAATCTGAACAATCCGACGACACTGGAAGATTGCCGATCAATTTCTGTTCCAACGCTTATCGTTTGCGGTGAGAAAACGACACTCCCGGAAAAGCGCGTGACCGAAATTCTGCATAGCGAAATCCCGGATAGTCACTATGAGATAATTTCAGATGCGGAACATATGTCCCCGCTGACTCACCCCTCTGAAGTGGCAAAGCGAATAGCAAAATTCATAAATCAAAATTCAATAAGAAAATGATCGCAATGTTTGCTTTGGGTCATGTGCAGACATTGGCCCGATGAAAATTTGTGTCTGTTTTGCCTCCTAAAGCGAACTGACCGCCACAAAATTGGCGGTCAGCCGGTTTCAATTTGTGAATATGTTAATTGATTTCCTGAACTTTCATGACCAGGTCATGCCAGTTCCGCTGGTTTTCGATGTCATGTTCCAGGCCCTGTTCATCGGCGATACGGAACCGCTTT
>JANQOC010000047.1 GCA_028279265.1 Hyphomicrobiales bacterium | reverse complement strand
AATTCCTGAAATTCGATATCTTCGAAATCCATTGCACCAAAAGACTCAGGTTCCAGCGGCGGAATTTCAGGGGGTGAGAGAACGAGCTTGTCGATATCCAGGTCCTGATCCGACGGTGCGATGTCGGTTTGCTCTTCTTCTGCCTCGGTGTCTTCGACGGGCTTGTCCACCGGAACCGCCAGCCACACATGTTCGCAGCGCGCGCACTTTACTTTCCGCCCTCCGGCCGGAAAGTCGGCACCGATTTCGTAATGTGTTTGACAGGCCTCACATTCGATGAGCATTCAGTAAAATCCCTGCATTAAGAAATTGGCACACAAGAGCTAAAAGTGATTTGAGTCGCGGGGGATATTATATACTCATAACGCAATTGTTCTCAAATTCGAATAATTAGTCTCGTAATTGTCGAAATCTATTGATAATCAGGATTTTATCTTGAAATCGGGGAACTTGATTCTGGCGGTATAACGCCTGCATAAGGGAGTTTGATTCTTGATCCGACTGGAAAATGTAGGTCTTCACTACGGACAGGGTCCGGAAGTTCTGAGCAACATCAGTTTGCATATCAAACCCGGATCTTTTCATTTTCTGACCGGCCCCTCCGGATCGGGCAAAACGACATTATTGCGTATGCTGTTTATGTCGCTGCAACCCACGGACGGTGATATTCATCTGTTTGGCCAGAATGCGACCAATGTTTCCGCCAGTCGCAGAGCGCAGCTTCGTCGGAGAATTGGTATTGTTTTTCAGGACTTCAGGCTTTTGGATCACCTTACAACTTGGGAAAATGTGGCCCTTCCCCTCCGCGTAATCGGCAAGCGGGTTTCGAATTACAAGGAAGACGTCACCGATCTGTTGCAATGGGTGGGGCTTGGGGACCGAATGTACGGTTTCCCTCCCGTTCTGTCGGGCGGAGAGAAACAACGCGCCGCCATCGCCCGGGCCGTTATCGGCAAACCGGAACTTCTGCTCGCCGATGAACCGACGGGGAACGTCGATCCGCAAATGGCCAGGCGTCTACTCAGACTGTTTATCGAACTCAATAGACTCGGGACTTCAGTCATTATCGCCACCCACGATCATCAATTGATGAAACAATTCAAGGCTCCCCGTCTTGAGTTGCATGACGGAACCGTAGAAGTAATTGGATAGCAAAATGGCAACCGATGACCGCCTGTTGGAAAGTCACGGCTCTGAAATAAAGATGACGGAGTTTTATGCGCCTGCCCGCCAGACACGGGCCTCAGCGCCTATCGTTCCCGCAAGTTCCGTTACCGGCCGTTCACTGACGGTCGTGGTCGCTATTATGTGCTTTCTAAGCTGTCTGACCGCCGGGTTTGTATATCTGCTGAACCAGTCCGCCGCGGCCTGGTTCGCCGACATCGCCAGCGAAGTCACTGTTCAAATTCAACCCATCGAAAACACGGACACGGAAAAACGGCTGGGGCAGGTTGCACTTTATCTCGCCAAGCAGCCGGGGATCAGCTCGGTCAAACCTTTAAGCGAAAGGGATTCGGCCGAACTCCTGGAGCCCTGGCTGGGGCAGACCGAGGCCTTGAGCGTCTTGCCGGTTCCACGATTGATTGCCCTGCAAATAGACCGAAGAGCTCCCCCGGATATGGCGGTCCTGGCGCGCAATATCGAAGATAGTTTCCAGGGCGTGACATTGGATGACCATCGCTTCTGGCAGGCACAGATCCAGACCGTGACCCGGTCTCTCGGCCTCGGTGGGATCGCGGTGCTGATCCTGATGGGCGCCGCGACGACGGCCATCATTGTGTCCGCGACAAAAAGCGCCTTAACGTCCAACCGTGAAATTGTCGAAGTGCTTCATTTTGTCGGTGCCACGGATACCTTTATCGCCCGGGAATTTGAAAAACACTTCCTGGCCCTCGGAATTCGCGCGGGCCTGACCGGTGCCCTGTTTGCAACGATTATTTTCATCCTGCTTCCGGCCCTTATCAGACTTGTCGGGGGTAATGTTGTAACAGCCGCGGAAATTCGCCGCCTCATCGGCAACGCTTCCCTGGATCCGCCGGGCTACATATTGCTGGCCATCGTCGTTATCATCATCGCGGCACTGTGCATGATAACATCGCGATACGGCGTATATCGAATTCTCAACAGTCGCCAATAGAATGAAGATCGGACATGCTGTTTCTGATAGCAGAAATATCGGTATGCTGATATTTTCAGTCGATATGGGAATCGCGTTTACGGTAGCAAGTACATCAGAAAAATGCGCAAGATTGGCCGAACAATTCGAACACTTTTGGGAGTCTGCATTCTGACCCTGTTCCTGTTTTGCCTGGGATTGTTTTTCTTCGTCAATGCTATCAGCGATTCGGGTTTCGTTCAGAACGACAAGGCGGACGGCATTGTCGCCCTTACGGGCGGCCAGTCCCGTATTCAGGAAGCGCTGAAACTGTTGGCCGTTGGCAGCGGCAAACGCATGCTGATTACCGGTGTCAACCCGACCACGACCACGAAGAATTTGAAAACGATTATTCCCAACTATGGAGCACTGTTCGAATGCTGTGTCGATATCGACAAGATTGCCGCCAACACGATCGGCAATGCGGTTGCGACACGCAAATGGACAGAGGATCACAAGTTCCAGTCGCTGATTATTGTAACATCGAGTTATCACATGCCGCGAAGTATGGTTGAGTTGCGCCGCGCCCTTCCGAATGTGGAGCTCATTCCCTATCCGGTGACACCTTCCAATTTTCATATCGATGCCTGGTGGGCTTACCCGGGTACGGCCCGTTTGGTGCTGACCGAGTATTTGAAATTTATACCCGCCGTTGCCCGACTGGCGATGACCCGGATTTCAGGTAGCGTTCAGCCTATCTCTGCCGTGCCGGCTTCCGCTGACCAGAAATCCTTTTGAATTGCGGATCAGATAGTCAGCATGTCCCTCATCCTAAGATCAACATTGTTTAATCTCCTGTTTTACCTGGCGACGGCTTTGTTTGTGGTCGTCGGCTCCCCCCTGCTCCTCGGTCCCCGAAGCTGGGCCATGGCCGGACTGCGGACCCATGCCCTGACCTGCCTCTGGCTGCTCAAACAGGTTGTCGGACTGCATCTTGAAGTCCGCGGGAAAGAAAACATTCCGGACGGTGCCTATCTGGCGGCGAGCAAGCACCAATCCGCCTGGGAAACTTTTGCGCTCATTCCTCTTTTTCGAGATCCGGCGATGGTCATGAAGGCGGAACTGTTCTGGATCCCTTTCCATGGATGGTTTTCACGGAAATTCGAAATGATCGGAGTCAAACGTGAAACAGGTCCATCGGCCTTGCGCCATCTTGTCAGGGAAGCCCGAAACAGGGTCGCTCAGGGTCGGGAAATCGTCATCTTTCCCGAAGGAACCAGACGCGCGCCCAACGCGCCTCCCGACTACAAATCAGGGATATCGATGATTTATCACGCGCTTGATGTGCCATGTGTGCCCATCGCCCTGAATTCGGGCCTCTTTTGGCCGCGCCGGAGTTGGCTCAGAAAGCCGGGAACAATAGTGGTGGAGTTTCTGCCGGCCATTCCCCCGGGAATGGATCGCAAACAGTTCAAAATAAAGCTTCAGGATTCCATTGAAACAGCAACCGACAATCTGCTGGAAGAAACCTTAATTGCAAAGAATACTGCATTATCCCATTGATATCTTTTATTAAACTTCCATCTACCTCATGAAAGATCATTCAATAGCGACATTTGCACTTGAAATATTTGTATTTATTGAGTACAAAACAAGAACATTTAGCGAATCAACAGGGTACTTCCGGAAATATTCTGACCCTGGGTCGACAAGGATAATCCTTGAAAGAGGGACATTTATGAGAGGGAGCCGTTGAGAAATACTTAATTCGGGAATTTCATCGCCATTTTATCTCCGCGCCGACCATGAACAAAGACTTTAATCGCACCAGAGCCTTGCAGTAAATCAAATGACCATCGGAACAGACATTTCAGACACCATTTGGGACATGAAATACCGCCTGAAAAAGGTGGATGGATCCCCCGTGGACAAAACCATCCAGGATAGCTGGAGGCGGGTGTCGCGGGCTGTTGCACGAGCCGAGAAAAAGTCGCGTCGCAAATTTTGGGAGAAAGAATTTTTCGACCTTCTGTCGTCCCGGATGTTCCTGCCGGCTGGTCGCATTTTGGCAGGAGCCGGCACCGAGCGCAAAGTAACCCTCTTCAATTGCTTTGTTATGGGCCGGATTGAAGATGATCTCTCGTCAATATTCGAGCATGTCAAGGAAGCGGCCCTGACCATGCAACAGGGTGGCGGTATCGGCCACGACTTCTCGACTTTGCGTCCTAGGGGTGCACCGGTCAAAGGAGTCGGCTCAGACGCGTCCGGACCCGTGAGTTTCATGAATGTCTGGGACTCAATGTGTCGGACAATCCTGTCAGCGGGTACGCGACGGGGAGCGATGATGGGCACACTCAGATGCGATCATCCTGACATTGAGGAATTTATAGAAGCCAAGTCCGATCCTGCGAAACTTCGCATGTTCAATTTGTCGGTTCTGGTCACCGATTCCTTCATGGAAGCCGTAAAGCGAAATGCAGACTGGCCACTCGAATTTGGCGGCAAGGTCTATCGCCATATCAATGCCCGGGAACTCTGGGCGAAGATTATGAAAGCCAATTACGATTACGCTGAGCCCGGCGTGATTTTCATTGACCAGATCAACAAGCTCAATCCGCTTTCATACTGCGAAACGATTTCGGCGACGAATCCCTGCGGGGAACAGCCTTTACCTCCCTATGGGGCCTGTCTGCTGGGTTCGATCAATCTCACCCGGCTGGTAAATGAGGCGTTCACGAAAAAAGCCCGTCTTGATGAAACGCAACTCCGCAATGCCGTATCAAAGGCCGTGCGCTTCCTTGACAATGTCATTGATATTTCAAATTACCCCCTGAAAAATCAAAAAAAAGAAGCGATTGCCAAGAGACGAATTGGTCTGGGCATCACCGGACTGGCGGACGCGCTTATTATGTGTCGGAAACATTATGGCTCTGAAGAAGCGCGGTCATTGGCGCGTAGCTGGATGCGTATCATTTCGGAGGAGGCCTGGCTGGCGAGTTCGCGTCTCGCCGGTGAGAAGGGCGCTTTTCCCCTGTTCGAGCGCGACAGTTTCCTAAACACAAACGCTGGAAAGAACTTATCAAAACAGGTTCGCGCTGCCATAAAATCCGAAGGTGCGCGCAACGGACTTGTCACCTCAATCGCACCGACGGGAACAATTTCTTTGTTTGCCGGAAATGTTTCAAGTGGAATAGAGCCCGTATTCGACTACTCCTATCAGCGCCAGGTTTTGCAAGCCGATGGATCGAACGAGACGCAAACCGTTGAAGATTATGCCTACCGTCTGTTCCGAGAATTGAAAGGCGGGTCGAAAGTCCTGCCGGATTATTTTGTTACAGCGGGCGACCTGTCGCCTCTCGATCACCTGAAAATGCAGGCTGTCCTGCAGCCTTTTGTCGATAGTGCCATTTCAAAGACACTGAACTGTGCGGAATCCATTTCCATGGCCGAGTTCGAAGAGATCTACATGGAAGCCAATCGGTTGGGACTAAAAGGCTGCACGACTTACCGCCCCAATAAGATTACGGGATCTGTTCTTGTAGCAAATTCGGATCACTCTTCGGATACGGCAGATGACGAATTGACGGAGATTGGAGCATCTATGGATCGTGCCTCGGGGGAAGACACAGTCTCCGTTCCCGGTGACGTGGTGTAAATGTCCGTTCCCCTGGCGCGGGATGAATCTCTTTCGGGAAAAACCTACAAGCTCAAATGGCCGGACTCGGACCACGCCATGTACATTACGATTAATGACATAAGCCAGGACGGACGGCGCCGCCCCTTTGAGATATTTATCAATTCGAAGAATTTGGAACACTATTCATGGACCGTAGCTCTGACCCGAATGATCAGCGCGGTATTCCGGCGTGGGGGCGATGTGTCTTTTGTTGTCGAGGAGTTGAAAGCGATTTTTGATCCCCGCGGCGGTCAGTGGATCAAGGGCAAGTATGTTCCCAGCCTGCTCGCGGCGATCGGCGATATCATTCAGGACCATATGGTCGATATTGGATTTCTTTCTTCGGACTCCGATTCCGAACTGGCGATAAATGAAGCAAAATCCGTAAAAAATTACTGTCCGAAGTGCGGATTACAAAGTCTTGT